>NZ_JBNFNZ010000188.1:0-4510 GCF_057364525.1 Aeromicrobium sp. PFPM2_SD2 | reverse complement strand
GACGCGGTGCGTGGGGATGCCCGTTGCTGGCGGCCTCCAGCGCAGGTGGTCGCGGCCGAGCGGCCCGGGTGGATGGCGTGCGCGTCCAGCAGCGCGCCGATCTGGCGCAGCGGGGCGGGCGAGGCGGCGTAGGCGCGGCCGTTGACCGTGACCGACCCGCTGGTCGGACGGTCGAGGCCGAGCACCGTCCGCATGGTGGTGGACTTGCCGGCGCCGTTCGGCCCGAGGAAGCCGGTCACGCGTCCGGGCTCGACGGTGAAGTCGAGGCCGTCCACGGCGGTCCTGTCGCCGAAGCGCTTGGTGAGGGCGCGAGCCTGGATCATGAGCGTCTCCTGGGGTGTCGAGAGGTGCAGGACGACTCTCGTCCGCCCGGCACCCCCGCCACATCGGGGAGCGACCCCCGCCGCACCCGGGTCGCGACCCCGAGCCGGCGGGCGGGGACGTCGGGGTCGGCCAAGGGTTCCGGCGTGGACGTGCTGCGATTCCTGATCCTGGACGACGCCGACGAGCTGGCCGCGGTGCGCGTCGCCGAGCGGGCCCGGCTGGCGCCGTTCGAGCCCGAGCGCGAGGAGTCGTTCTTCACCGCTGACGGCCAGCGCGAGGAGCTCAAGCAGCTGATCGCCGCGAACGCCGCCGGGCTCGCCTACCCGTTCGCGATCGTCTCCGAGGGCAGCATCGTCGGCGCCATGACGCTCACCGGCGTCGTGCGGCGCGCCTTCATGTCGTGCTCGGTCGGCTACTGGGTCGCCGAGAGCCACGCCGGGCAGGGCCTCACGACCCGGGCGCTGCGCGAGGCCACCGACTACGCGTTCGGCCACCTCGGCCTGCACCGGGTCGAGGCCGCGACGCTGGTCGACAACGTCGCCTCGCAGCGGGTGCTGGCCAAGGTCGGCTTCGAGCGGTTCGGGGTCGCCCCGCAGTACCTGCACATCGCCGGACGCTGGCAGGACCACGTCCTGCACCAGCTGCTGGCCCCCGCGTCCTGACGTTGCTACCGTCGGCCCCGCAGCCGGCGCTCGGCTGACCGGACGAGGGAGCCGTACCCGGCACGCGACAAGACGGCCAGGAGGAGTCCCTCGTGTCCTGGATCGTGCTCGTCGTCTCCGGAGCCCTCGAGGCCGTGTGGGCCGTGGCCCTCGGCAGGACGGAGGGGTTCACCCGGCTCGCCCCGTCGCTCGTGTTCGCCGCCGCCGTCTCGGCGTCCATGGTCGGCCTGGCCTACGCCATGCGCACCATCCCGACCGGCACCGCGTACGCCGTGTGGGTCGCGATCGGCGCCACGCTGACCGTCGCCTACGGCATGGCCACCGGCGACGAGCAGGCCAGCCTGGTGAAGGTGCTGCTGCTCGCCGGCATCATCGGCTGCGTCATCGGGCTCAAGCTCACGCACTGAGCCCGGACGTCACCAGGGGCGGTCGGCGGTGAGGACGCGCGCGAGGTCCTGCGACTGGCGGCGGTGGTCGCGCCGCTGCTCGGCGCGCAGGTCACCGGTCTCGTGCAGGAAGACCTCCTCGACGCTCTCCGGCACGACCGGCGGCACCGGCACGGGGCGGCCGTCGTCGTCCAGCGCCACGAAGGTGAGGAACGCGGTGGCGGCGACGGTGCGGTCGCCGGTCTTGAGGTCCTCGGCGATCACCTTGGTGAACACCTCGACCGACGTGCGGCCGGTCCAGCTGACGTAGGACTCCAGGCACATCGAGTGACCGGGGCGGATCGGCGAGAGGAAGTCGACCGAGTCGGTGGAGGCGGTGACGACCGCGGTGCGGGTGTGGCGCACGGCCGCGATAGAGGCGGCCATGTCGATGTCGCTCATGAGCCGGCCGCCGAACAGGGTGTTGTGGTCGTTGACGGCGTCGGGGAAGATCCGCGACGTCCGGATCACCAGGGAGTCCCTGCAGGTCTTGCCGTCCACTGTCCTACCCCCGTGCTCGTCGTCGGTCCGACCCTCAAGGCTACGCGGGCACGACGGCGACCACCGCCTCGTGGCGGTGTCTGCTTCACCACGCGACGCAGGTCACCCCGCGGCGCCGGGTCAGATGGCAGTGCGGTGGAAGCTGGCGTGCGAGCGCGACGGCGTCGGGCCCCGCTGCCCCTGGTAGCGCGAGCCGTAGACGGCCGAGCCGTAGGGGTTCTCGGCCGGCGAGGTCAGGCGGAAGAAGCACAGCTGCCCGATCTTCATGCCCGGGTAGAGCTTGATCGGCAGGGTCGCGACGTTGGCCAGCTCGAGCGTCACGTGCCCGGAGAAGCCGGGGTCGATGAACCCGGCGGTCGAGTGGGTCAGCAGGCCCAGACGGCCGAGCGACGACTTGCCCTCGAGCCGGGCGGCGACGTCGTCGGGCAGCGTGACGAGCTCGTAGGTCGAGCCCAGCACGAACTCGCCCGGGTGCAGGATGAACTCCTCGCCGCCGCCGACCTCGACCTCGCGGGTGAGGTCGGACTGGTCGGCCGCCGGGTCGATGTGCGGGTACTTGTGGTTGTCGAAGACCCTGAAGAACTTGTCCAGGCGCACGTCGATGCTGGACGGCTGGATCATGCCCCGGTCGAGCGGGTCGAGGCGCACCCGGTCGGCGTCGATCTCGGCGAGGATGTCGCGGTCGGAGAGCAGCACGACGCAAACCCTAGCGCGGGCGGGCCGCGGGAGTGGCTACAGTAGGAGCGCTCGACCGCGAGGTCGTCCGCCGATGTAGCTCAATGGCAGAGCGCTTGCTTCCCAAGCAAGACACGCGGGTTCGATTCCCGTCATCGGCTCCGTGCCGCAGGGCCCGTCACCGCGAGGTGGCGGGCCCTGCGTCGTCCGACCCGCCAGCCGGCTCGTCACGCTCGGGCGTCACCGTGACGGGAGCGTCGGCGTAGAGCTCGCCCTCCCACCGCTTGAGCACCGCCACGATCACGAAGCTCATCGTCACCAGCAGCGACCACGCGCCGAGCTTGCCCACGTGGACGGCCTCCCAGACGTCCTGCTGCGAGGGGTAGGTCCAGGCCCCGAGGAAGGTCGCTCCGTTCTCCGCCAGCCACAGGAAGAACCCGATCAGCACGAACGCGAGCGCGAGCGGCATCCGGTAGGTCTCGTCGCCGACGCGGAAGTGCACCAGGCAGCGGCGCAGCACGACGAGGCCGGCGAGCGCGAGCGGGACGCGCAGGTCGACGACCCAGTGGTGGGTGAAGAAGTTGGCGTAGATCGCCACGGCGACCAGCGCGGCCGGCACGAGCGGGAAGCCCGACAGGCGCAGGTCCATCCGGCGCCACGCCTGGCAGATGTAGGAGCCGACCGCGGCGTACATGAACCCGGCGTACAGCGGGACGCCGCCGACCTTGGTCCACGCGTCCTCGGGGTAGGACCACGACCCGACGCGCACCTTGAACAGCTCCAGCGCGAGCCCGAGCAGGTGGAAGGCCAGCACGACGAGCACCTCGCGCCGCGTCTCGAGCCCGACCGCCCAGAACAGCAGGGTCAGCGCGACGCACCAGACGAGCAGCGCGTCGTAGCGCGGGACCGGCAGCGGCACGACGGACGACAGGGCGAGCCCGGCGAAGACGCCGGCGGCGAACAGGCACGACAGGGCCTCGACCCACGCGAAGCGCACGAGCTGCAGCGCTCCGTGCCGCACGCGTCCCACCGGACGCTCAGAGCTCCCGCGTCATCTGGACCCGGCGTCCGAGCCGGTCCAGGCCGGCGGTCCGCTCGGCCGCCTGGCGGGCGAGCTGGGCATCGCCCGCCGGCTCCGTCTCGACGAAGCCGACCGAGCGGTGGAACGGCGCGTTCCAGGGCACGTCGGCGAAGGTGCGCAGGGTGATCGAGCGGTGACCCCGGTCCCGGGCGCGGGTGCACGCGGCCTCGACGAGGGCCCGGCCGATCCCGCGACGACCGTGGCTCGGCCGGACGGAGACCTGCTCCAGGTGCGCCTGGCCCGCGTCCTCGAGGACGTGGACGAACCCGACCAGCTGTCCGTTCCCGTCCTCGGCGACCAGCGTGAAGCCCGGCGCCGAGGTCCGCTCGGTCGCCGGCGCCGGGACGAACGGCGTCGTGGGCCGCAGCAGCGCCTCCAGCAGCGTGTCGGCCTCGCGCTCCACCTCCTCCAGCAGCACGTGCTCGTCGTCGCGCGCGGCACGGAGGGTGAGGTCGTCCACGGTCGCAGCGTAGGGGCTGGTGGACGGGACCGGCCGGGACCGGTGGACAGCCCCGGGACGACGGCCGAAAGTGTCGGTGGTCGCGCCTAGCGTGGGGTCATGGAGGACGTCCCGTTCGAGCAGCTGCTCACCGCGATCGCCGCGGTCGAGCACGACGACGTGCTCGGTGGCTCGCGCATCGACGTCATCGCCGCGCTCGAGCGCCTCGTTCGGCACGCCACCGCGCTGCAGCTCGAGCAGGTGGCCGCTCTCCACTCCGAACGGGCCGGCACCGGCATGGACGCCACGCTCACCGTGGCCGGCGAGGTCGCCATGGCCCGGGGCGTCTCCCCCTCGGCCGGCGGCACCCAGCTCGGGCACGCCGTCACGCTGGCGGCCATGC
>NZ_JBNFNZ010000187.1:0-4539 GCF_057364525.1 Aeromicrobium sp. PFPM2_SD2 | reverse complement strand
CCGGGCGCGCAAGCCCGTGCTCCTCGGCGCCGGTGCGCAGGGCGGCCCAGCGCGCCGCGCCCATCCACGATCCCGGGGGACCGGCGCAGTAGGTGAAGTCGCGGTGCCCCAGCGAGGCCAGGTGCTCCAGGATCTGCCGGCAGCCGGCGGCGGTGTCCATGACGACGCTCGGGATGGTCCCCAGCTCGCGGTCGACGAGCACGACGTGCTGCTGGGCGGCCAGGTCGCGCAGCTCCTGGTCGGGCAGGCGGCTCGCGGCCAGGATGAACCCGTCGACCGACCGGCTCAGCCCACGCACCTGGTCGCGCTCGATGGTCGGCGACTCCTCGGCGTTGACGATGACGAGCGTGTTCTCGGCCGCCTTCGCCCGCTGCTCGGCGCCACGGATGAGCTCGAAGAAGTGCGGGTTGGCGATGTCGGAGATGACCATCGCGATGGTCTTGTGGCGTCCGGTCTGCAGGGCGCGCGCGTGCGGGTTCGGCACGTACCCCAGCTCCTCGGCGGCCGCCTCGACGCGCTCGCGGGTGGCCGCGCCGACCCGCTCGGGACGCCCGAACGTGCGCGACACGGTGGAGGGGGCGACGCCGGCCACGCGGGCCACGTCGTAGATCGTCGGCTGCTGCACGCGCTCATCAAGCCACAGGGATGGCAACTTTGGCAACCGATTGCGCAAGTTTTAGAACGTTCCTTAGAGTCCGTGTCGGCCAACGTGATCGCGACCACACTCCGTGATCCAGGGCACGAAGGTTGTCCCCCGCAGCCCGGACCCCGAGCACACCTCGGTGCTCACCGCTTGAGGAAGAAGGAAACCCATGGACTGGTCCCTGACCACGCGTCGCTCCCGTCCGTCGCGCACGCGCCGAGTCGCCGCTGTCGCGGCCCTCGGCCTGATGGCCTCCGCCCTGGTGGCCTGTGCCTCCGCGGAGAAGGGTGACGCGTCCGGTGACGGCGAGGTCGTCGTCGGCTACTCCGGTTACACGCTGTCCAACCCTTACTTCGCCGGTCTCATCAAGGGACTGGAGGACGGCGCCGACAAGCACGGCTTCAAGTTGCTGCAGACCAACTCCAACGGTGACAACAACACGCAGGTGAACGACATCCAGAACCTCGTCACCAAGGGTGCGAAGTACGTCGTCATCAGCCCGGCCGACGCGTCCGCCATCGTCCCGGCCGTCAAGGCGGCGCGCGCCAACGGCGCCATCCCGATCGCGATCTCGGACACCATCGACTCCGACGACGTTCAGTTCACTGTCGCGATGAACCACGTCACCATCGGTGAGCAGAGCGCTCAGGGAATCGTCGACTTCCTCACCGAGAAGTACGGCAAGCCGCAGGGCAAGGTCATCGACATCCAAGGCATCGCCGGGTCGTCGGCCGCCACGGACCGTGAGAAGGGCTTCAACAACGTCATCAGCAACTACCCGGACATCGAGGTCGTGGCCCGTCAGGACGGCGGGTTCGACACCGACAAGACGTACTCGGTGATGAGCAACATCCTGCAGGCGCAGAAGGACGTCGACGCGGTCTTCACCTCCAACGACAGCGAGGCGCAGGGCGCGACCAAGGCCATCGAGGCGGCCGGGCTGTTCAAGCCGGTGGGCGACCCCGACCACATCTTCGTCACCGGCAATGACGCCCCGGCTCCCGCGATCAAGGACATCCGGGCCAAGCGCCAGGACATGACGGTCAGCTCGAACCCGATCAAGCTGTCCGAGCTGGTCATGGACAAGATCGCCGAGATCGAGGACGGCAAGGACGTCAGCGGCTTCATCGAGTGGCCCGGCATGGTCATCACGCCGGCCAACATCGACTCGCCCGAGGTCGCGGAGTACGGGATCTGGGCTGATCAGGTTGGCTGAGCACGTCACCACCCCCTCGACCGAGACGGTTGCCGTCTCGGTCGAGGGGGTCACCAAGCGTTTCGGCGCGGTCCAGGTGCTCGAGGGCGTCGACGTCACCTTCCGCGCGGCGAGGTCACCGGGCTCGTCGGCGAGAACGGTGCCGGCAAGTCCACGCTCATCAAGATCCTGGCCGGCGCCGAGGCGGCGACGAGCGGTCGCGTGCTGCTGGACGGCGCCGAGCTGCCCTCCAGTCCGCGCGGCGTCATCGAGGCCGGGTTGAGCGTCATCTACCAGGAGCTCACCGACGTCCTGGACATGTCGCTGCTCGAGAACGTCCTCCTGGGCAACCTCGGTGCGACCGGCGGCTTCAAGCGGGCGGCTGAGAACCACCGGCGCGCGGCCGACGGTCTGCGCCGCGTCGGGCTCGGCCACCTGGACCTGCGCACCCCGGTGCGGCAGCTCACCATGGCGCAGCGCCAGCTCGCCGAGATCGCCCGCTGCCTGGTGCGCGACGCGCGCGTGCTTGTCCTCGACGAGCCGACGTCCGCGCTGCCCGAGCGCGACGTCGAGACGTTGCTGGACGTCGTCCGCACCCTGCGGGACGAGGGCCTGGCGATCGTCTACGTGACCCACCACCTCGACGAGCTGTTCGAGGTGGCCGACAGGATCGTCGTCCTGCGCGACGGGCACCTGGTCGGCGACGCCCCCACCGTGGAGTGGGACGAGGCCGGGCTCGTGCGGGCGATGCTCGCCAAGGAGCTCGAGCGGGCCTATCCCTGGCGGGCCCGCGAGATCGGTGACGAGGTGCTTGTGGTCGACGCCCTGCAGGCCCCGAACGTCGCTGGCTCGTCCCTGCGCGCCCACGCCGGCGAGGTCGTCGGCCTGGTCGGCCTGGCCGGGTCGGGCCGGACCGAGCTGATGAAGGCGGTCGCCGGGGTCACCCGTCCGACCGCGGGCCGCGTCACCGTGGACGGCCGCCCGGTCCGTCCGGGCAGCATCGAGGCCGCGCGCCGCGCCCGCGTGCTCTACGCGCCCGAGGACCGCAAGCAGGAGGGCCTCGTACTGTCGGCCTCCATCGAGTCCAACATCGCGATGGGGGACTACGCGCCCGTCCGCCGCCTCGGCTTCCTCCGGGGCCGCGAGATCACGCGCCGAGCCGGGCGATCACCGCCAAGTACGACGTCAAGGCGGCCGGCCCGTCCCAGGCCGATCGGGCAGCTGTCGGCGGCAACCAGCAGAAAGTCATCGTCGGGCGGGTCAGCGAGATGTCGCCCCGCGTCGTCCTGTTCGACGACCCCACCCGCGGCGTCGACGTCGGAGCCAAGTCGGGCATCTGGGACCACATCTTCGGACTCGCCGGGGCGGGCTCGTCGGTGCTGGTGTCCAGCTCCGACACCGACGAGGTGCTCGCCGTGGCCGACCGCGTCTACGTCCTCGCCGCCGGCCGGATCGTCGGCGAGCTCACGCGCTCCGACTTCGACCGTGAGCGCATCCTCCACCTCGCAGCAGGTGGTTCCTCGAACGATGGAGTCCCCGCATGACCAGCCCCACTGTCCCCTCGCCGTCGGTGCGACGCAGCAGCGTCTCCCGCGCCCTCAGCAGCGACCTCGCGCCCATCGTCGGCGCCCTGATCGTCGTGTCCGTGGTGCTCTCGGTGATGTCGGACGTCTTTCTCACCAGCAGCAACCTGACGAACATCGTCACCCAGAGCGCCGTCGTCGGCATCGCCGCCGTCGGGGCCACGTTCGTGATCATCACGAGCGGCATCGACCTCTCCGTCGGCTCGAACATGGCGCTCGCCGGGTTCGTCGGCGCGCAGTGGGCGCACTCCACCGGGAACGGCTGGCTCGGCCTGCTCGCGGTGCTCGCCATCTCGCTCGCCGTCGGCGCGTTCAACGGCCTGTCGGTGGCGTGGCTCGGCCTGGCGCCGTTCATCGTGACGCTGGCCGTCATGGGCATGGCCCGGGGCCTCACGCTGCAGCTCAGCCAGGGTCAGTCGGTGTACGACCTGCCGGCCGCGCTCAACTGGCTCGGCAGCGGGGACATCGCCGGCATCAAGGTGTCGGCCATCGCCACCCTGCTCGCGTTCGCGATAGGCCACGTCGTGCTCTCGCGCACCACCTTCGGCCACCGCGTCTACGCCGTCGGCGGCAACGCCGACGCCGCCCGGCTCGCGGGCATCTCGGTCAAGCGCGTCGTGTTCGCCACGTACGTCATCGCCGGCCTGTGCGCCGCCGTCGCGGCGATCATCCTCGTCGGCCGGCTGGACTCCGCCACGCCCAACGCGGCGACCGGCATCGAGCTGCAGGTCATCGCCGCCGTCGTCATCGGCGGCACCAGCCTGTTCGGCGGCAAGGGCAGCATGATCGGCACGCTGGTCGGCGTCCTGCTCATCGGTGTCATCAATAACGGGCTCACCCTGCTCAACGTGTCGTCGTTCTGGGTGCAGTTCGTGCAGGGCGTCCTGATCTTCCTCGCCGTCCTGCTCGACTCGTTCAACACCGGTCGGCTCAAGCGGGCCGCGACCTCGTGACCGACGGGTTCCGCGACTGGGGGCGTCGGCTCTCCAACTGGGGACGCTGGGGCGCCGACGCCGCTCGCGGGACGCTGAGCTGGACCACCGCGGAGGACGTGCGCGCGGCCGCGGCCCTGGTGCGGACCGGCGAGGTGCTCTCGCTCGGGCTGCCGCTGGTCGCCG
>NZ_JBNFNZ010000186.1:0-4545 GCF_057364525.1 Aeromicrobium sp. PFPM2_SD2 | reverse complement strand
CGACGGCCCACCCCGGCGCCCGCTGGATCCTCGGCGGCGGCTGGGCCATGGCTGCGTTCCCCGGCGGCACGCCGACCGCGGCCGACCTCGACGCCGTCGTGCCCGACCGCCCCGGTCTTCCTGCCCAACCGCGACCACCACGGCGCCTGGGTCAACACGCGCGCCCTCGAGCTCGCCGGTGTCGACCGGCACACCCCGGACCCGGCCGACGGCCGGTTCGAGCGCGACGCCGACGGACGTCCGACCGGCACCCTGCACGAGGGCGCGATGGCCCTCGTGTCGCGGCTCGTCCCGCCGACGACCGAGGCCGAGTACTACGCCGCGCTGCTCGAGGGCCAGCGCTACCTGCACGCGTTCGGCGTCACGGGCTGGCAGGACGCCATCGTCGGCACCTACGCGGGGATGGACGACCCGGGTCCGACGTACCTGCGGGCGGCCCGCGAGGGCGACCTCACCGCCCACGTCGTCGGGGCCCTGTGGTGGGACCGCGACCGCGGCGAGGAGCAGGTGCCCGAGCTCCTCGCCCGTCGCGCCGCGTACACCCACGGACGCTTCCGGGCCACGAGCGTCAAGATCATGCAGGACGGGGTCGCGGAGAACTTCACCGCCGCGATGGGCGCGCCTACCTGGACCGCTGCGGCCACGCCACCGACCGCTCCGGGCACTCGTTCGTGCCGCCGGAGGCGCTGGCCGGCCACGTGCGCCGGCTGGACGCCGAGGGGTTCCAGGTGCACGTCCACGCGATCGGCGACCGCGGCGTCCGCGAGGCGCTCGACGCGTTCAGCGGCACCGACCCCGCCCGGCGCCACCACGTCGCGCACCTGCAGGTCGTCCACCCCGACGACCGCGGGCGCTTCGCCGCGCTGGGCGTCGCGGCCAACCTGCAGATGCTGTGGGCCTGCCTGGACGAGCAGATGGTGGAGCTCACCCTGCCGTTCCTCGGGCCGAGCGGGCGTCCTGGCAGTACCCGTTCGGCGACCTGCACCGCCGTCGGCGCGCGCTGGTGGCCGGCAGCGACTGGCCGGTCTCGACGCCCAACCCGCTCGAGGCCGTGCACGTCGCCGTCAACCGCACCGCGTTCGGCGAGACCGGACCGGCCGGGACCGAGCCGTTCCTGCCCGGCCAGGCGCTGGCGCTGGAGACGGCGCTGGCGGCGTACACGTCGGGCTCGGCCTGGGTCTGCCACGCGACGACGCCGGCGTGGTGCGACCGGGCGCCACGGCCGACCTGGTCGTGCTCGACGCGGACCCGTTCGCGCTGGCGCCGGACGAGGTCGGGGGAGTGGGCGTCCGCTCCACGTGGGTCGCCGGACGCGCCGTGCACACCGCCTGAGGCTCAGCCCTCGATCGGACGCACGTGCCGCAGCGGCACGGTGACGTGGACGCGCCCCTCGCGCCGCTCCACGCGGGCGACGAACCCGGCGTTGCCGACGGTGCGCAGCAGGGTGTCGTTGCCGCGTCCGCTGATCAGCGTCAGGTGCTCGGCCCCGGCCGCCCGGGCCCGGCCGGCGGCGTGCTTGAGCAGCAGCGTCCCCAGCCCCCGGCCCTGCCAGGCGTCCTCGACGAGCATCTGCAGCGTCCAGCCGTCGTCCCCGTGCTCGAGGACGCCGTGGCCGACGAGGTCCAGCCCGACCTGCACGGCCAGCCCGTGGCCGTGCTCGGGCAGCACCAGCCGGCGGGCGAAGCGCGTGGCCACCGGCATCCGCAGCGGCGTCTCGTACCGCCGGTACAGGGTGGCGACGCTGCACCGCCCGTGCAGCGCGGCGACCGCGTCGATGTCGGCGAGCGTCGTCGCGCGTACCAGCGGGGCGTCGCCCAGCGCCGAGGGGCGATGAGCGGCACGTCCGCCCCGGCGTCGCCGAGCAGCGAGACCAGCGCCTGGGCGCGCGCCCGCTCGACCGGGGTGAACGGGAACGCCCGGCTGACCCGCAGCGAGGTGCCGTCGCGCCGGGTCAGGTCGAGCACGTCGTGGCCGCTGTAGTCGGCCACGTCCGGCGGCTCGGTGCCCAGCAGCGTGCCGAGCACCTCGTCGACCGGCCGACCCTCGTCCAGCACCAGCCGGATCGCGTCGAGCCAGGACGTCGTCGGGTCGCCCAGGCGGGCGTCGTCCAGCCGCACGACGACGACGTCCTCGCCACCGGCCTTCTCGAACAGGTCGGCCAGGCGCAGCTCGTCCCAGCCCTCCGGGGCGGTCACCACGAGCTCGTCGGTCACCACGGGGCTGGTCGGGAAGACCTGCATGGCCACGATGTTGACGCCCGCGTCGCCGCAGGCGGTCGCGACCCGGGCGAGGCCGCCGGGCCGGTCGGGAAGGGTTGTTCGCACGCGCCACGTCATGCCCCCAGGCTGCGCGCCGCACGTTTCGGACCGGGGTGCATCGTGTTTCGGGTGTGCAACGGAGGCGATTTCGTCCCTCGGGGTCACGCTGGTACGCTTGTCGCTGAAGTGGAGTCCACCTCCCACCTGTCCGGCTGCGATGCTGGAGGGTCTCGCCGGACCTGCAGCACTCGGTCCGGCCCGTGCAGGGCGTCCCTCGGACGTCCTGGTCACTGGTGGCCTCCGTCTTCGACGGAGGCCTTTCTTGTTGGGCCTCCAGCCTATTGATCGAACCTTGGAGGCACCTATCAGCAACGAGCTGCGCGTCAACGACCGGATCCGTGTGCCCGAAGTGCGTCTGGTCGGACCGAACGGCGAGCAGGTGGGCATCGTCCGGATCGAGGACGCCCTGCGGCTCGCCGCGGAGGCCGACCTCGACCTCGTCGAGGTCGCCGCGACCGCGCGTCCGCCGGTCTGCCGCCTGATGGACTACGGCAAGTTCAAGTACGAGAACGCCCAGAAGGCCCGTGAGTCCCGGCGCAACCAGACCAACACGATCATCAAGGAGATGAAGCTCCGCCCGAAGATCGACCAGCACGACTACGACACCAAGAAGGGTCACGTCGTGCGGTTCCTCAAGGGTGGGGACAAGGTCAAGATCACGATCATGTTCCGTGGTCGCGAGCAGCACCGCCCCGAGCTGGGCTACCGGCTGCTGCAGCGCCTCGCCGGCGACGTGGAGGACCTCGGCTTCATCGAGTCCAACGCCCGCCAGGACGGACGCAACATGACGATGGTCCTGGCCCCGCACAAGAAGAAGTCCGAGGCCCAGGCCGAGGTCAAGGCGGCCAAGGCCGAGTCGACCGCTGCCAAGACCGCCGAGCGCGAGGCCGAGGAAGCCGCCGAGAAGGCGCACCGCGAAGCCCAGAAGTCCACTGCGACGCCGAAGAAGCCCCGTCGTCGCTCCGAAAACCTCGACCCAGACATGGAGGCATGAGATGCCGAAGTTCAAGCCGCACTCGGGCATGAAGAAGCGCGTCAAGAAGACCGGTTCGGGCAAGCTCCGTCGCGAGCAGACCGGCAAGCGACACCTGCTGGAGCACAAGCCCAGCACGCGCACGCGTCGTCTCGACGGCACGGTGGACGTCGCCAAGGCGGACACCAAGCGCGTCAAGAAGATGCTCGGCCTCTGACCCTCTTTCCCTGAACCACTAAGGAGCACCCCATGGCACGCGTCAAGCGTTCCGTCAACGCGCAGAAGAAGCGCCGCGAGACCCTCGAGCGCGCGTCGGGCTACCGCGGCCAGCGCTCGCGCCTGTACCGCAAGGCCAAGGAGCAGGTCACCCACTCGCTGGTCTACAACTACCGTGACCGCAAGGCGAAGAAGGGCGACTTCCGCAAGCTGTGGATCCAGCGCATCAACGCTGCGGTCCGCGCGGAGGGCATGACCTACAACCGCTTCATCCAGGGCATCAAGGCCGCGGGTGTCGAGGTCGACCGCAAGATCCTGGCCGACCTGGCCGTGAACGACCCGGCCGCGTTCTCCGCGCTCGTCGAGCTGGCCAAGAACAGCCTGCCCGAGGACGTCAACGCGCCCAAGGATCCCGCTGCGGCCTGACGCCCGGCGCGACCCGCACGAGATGGCGAGCCCCGACGCCCTGACCGTCCGCTCCGGACGGATCAGGACGGCCCGGCGGCTCGCCACTCGTGCGTTCCGGGAGAAGACGCGCGAGTTCCTCGCGGAGGGGCCGCAGGCCGTCCGCGAGGCGCTCGGCGTGCCCGCGTCGTCCGCGAGGTGTACGCCACGCAGGCGGCGACCGCGTCCCACGCCGACCTGGTCTCCGCGGCCCGGGCCGAGCAGGTCGCCTGGCACGTCGTCGGCGACGAGCGTGGTGGAGGCGCTCAGGGACACCGTGCAGCCGCAGGGCGTCGTGGCCCGCTGCGGCTTCGTCGAGACCGACCTGGACGCCCTGCTGTCGACGCCGGTCCGCTTCGTCGTCGTGTGCGCGGAGATCCGCGACCCCGGCAACGCCGGCGCGGTCATCCGCTGCGCCGACGCCGCGGGCGCCGACGGCGTCGTGCTGGCCGGTGACTCGGTCGACCCGTACAACCCCAAGGCGGTCCGCGCCACGGTGGGCAGCCTGTTCCACCTGCCCGTCGTCCGCGACCGCGACACCGCGAGCGTCCTGGCCCGGCTGCAGGAGGCCGGGCTGCAGGTGCTGGCCGCCGA
>NZ_JBNFNZ010000185.1:0-4556 GCF_057364525.1 Aeromicrobium sp. PFPM2_SD2 | reverse complement strand
CGTCCCTGCCCCGCGTGCCCTCGCGCAGGCCACCGAACGCCAGCAGCCCCCGCCCGGAGGAACCGGGCGGGGGCCTGGCTGGCTGGGAGTGCCGGCGGTGCCGGCGTCCCGATCAGATGTCGTAGTACAGCTCGAACTCGTGCGGGTGCGGACGCAGCTGCACGGGGAGGATCTCCTCGTTGCGCTTGTAGTCGATCCACGTCTCGATCAGGTCGGGCGTGAACACGCCGCCCTGGAGGAGGAAGTCGTGGTCGGCCTCGAGCGCGTCGAGCACCGCGTTGAGGGAGGTCGGCGTCATGTCGATCGCCTCGTACTCCTCCGGCGGCAGCTCGTAGATGTTCTTGTCGATCGGGGCAGCGGGCTCGATCTTGTTCTTGATGCCGTCCAGACCGGCCATGAGCAGCGCGGCGAAGGCCAGGTAGGGGTTGGCCGACGGGTCGGGGCAGCGGAACTCGATGCGCTTGGCCTTCGGGTTCGAGCCGGTGATCGGGATGCGGACGCACGCCGAGCGGTTGCGCGCCGAGTACACGAGCGCGATCGGGGCCTCGAAGCCCGGCACCAGGCGGTGGTAGGAGTTCACCGTCGGGTTGGTGAACGCCAGCAGCGCCGGGGCGTGCTTGAGGATGCCGCCGACGTACCAGCGGGCGGTGTCGGAGAGTCCGCCGTAGCCGGCCTCGTCGTAGAACAGCGGCTGGCCGTCCTGCCAGATCGACTGGTGGACGTGCATGCCCGAGCCGTTGTCGCCGAAGATCGGCTTCGGCATGAACGTGACGGTCTTGTCGGCCGCCCAGGCCGTGTTGCGGATGACGTACTTGAACTTCATGACGTCGTCGGCGGACTTGAGCAGCGTGTCGAAGTTGTAGTTGATCTCGGCCTGGCCGGCGGTGCCGACCTCGTGGTGGCCGCGCTCGACGGTCAGGCCCACGTCCTCGAGGTTGGCCATCATGTCGTCGCGCAGGTCGCCGAAGTGGTCGGTCGGCGCGACGGGGAAGTAGCCGCCCTTGTAGCGGACCTTGTAGCCGCGGTTGTCGGCGATGTCGTCGCCGGTGTTCCAGGCGCCGGCCGCGGACTGGATCTCGTAGAACGAGCGGTTCGCGCTGGTCTCGAAGTTCACGCGGTCGAAGATGTAGAACTCGGCCTCGGGGGCGAAGTACGCGGTGTCGCCGATGCCGGTGGTGGCCAGGTACGCCTCGGCCTTGCGGGCGACGTTGCGCGGGTCGCGCGAGTACGCCTCGCCGGTGATCGGGTCGTGGACGAAGAAGTCCATGGCCAGCGTCTTGTGCTTGCGGAACGGGTCGACGTAGGCCGTCTTCGGGTCCGGGAACAGCGCCATGTCGGACTGGTCGATGCTCTGGAAGCCGCGGACGGAGGAGCCGTCGAAGGCCAGGCCGTTCTCGAACACGCCGTGGTCGAAGGACGAGACCGGGACCGTGAAGTGCTGCTGGATGCCCGGCAGGTCGGTGAACCGGACGTCGATGAACTTCACATCCTCGTCCTTGATGAACTTGAACAGCTCGTCGGCGTTGCCGAACATGTGGCCTCCTCAGCCTGGCCGCGGGGAGGTGCGGCCTGTGTTGCTTTGTTGGGCTTCTGCGGTGCGACCCCTCGCACCCTCGTCGTCGAACCTAACGGGGCGCAGTTTCTCGTCAGTCACCACATTGTTTCCGGCATGTTACGAGGCGGGGAGGGATGCTGCGAGCCGGTTTCGCGGGGCGGTGGCTAGGCTCGGCGGCGTGGAAGACGCTGGCTGGCCGCGCCGTGTGGGCGCCCTGTTCGTGGACTGGGCCATCGCCTGGGCCACCACCGTGCTCATCGGCGGGACGACCTACGGGGACGCCTCGCAGGACCTGCCTTTTTGGGCCCCGATCCTGGTGTTCTTCCTCGAGGTCGGCATCGTCACGGCGTTCCTCGGCATGTCCATCGGCAAGCGCATCTTCGGCATCCGCGTGGCCGGCTACGACGGCGGCCCGATCGGCCCGCGCGGCGCGTTCATCCGCACCGCGCTGCTGTGCCTGGTCGTGCCCGCGCTGCTCGTGACGCACCGCCAGCGCGGTCTGCACGACGTGGCGGCCGGGTCGATCGTCGTCAAGGCCTGACCGAGGCTGCCACCCATACCCTCGGACGACGAAGGGCCCGCCTCTCAGCAGGGGAGGCGGGCCCGTCGTGCGTCGGCCGGATCAGCCGCGCATGGCCTTGCGGTGGCCCTTCATGCTCGACGGCACCGGGCCGCGCGGCATCGGCGCGGGCGGACGCATGGCGTCGAGCGCCTTGGTGCGCGAGACGACCTCGGTGACCTGCGCGGGCTTGATCGCCTTCTTCATCCTGCGCACGTGCTTGACCAGCTTGGTGACCGGCACCTGGCCCTCGCCGCGGCCGACGACGACCTCGTGGATCGGGACGTCCGCGCCGACGATGCGGGCGTGCTTCTTGCGCTCGGCCGCGAGCAGGTGGCGGACGCCGCCGGGCGTGCCCTCGCCGACGAGGATGACGCCGGGACGTCCGACGACGCGGTGGACGACGTCCTGCTGGCGGTTGAACGCGACGGCGGGCTTGGTCACCCAGCCGCGACGCAGCATGGTGAGCACGCTGGCGCCGGCGCCGACCTGGCCCTCGACCTGGGCGTACGCGGCCTTCTCGGCGCGCTTGCCGAAGACGATGAGCGCGCCCAGGAAGCCGCCCATGAGCGTGAGGATCGTCGTGACGATGATGCCCAGCACGCCGGTGCCGAAGACCCACAGGCCGAGCCCGAGGAAGACACCGCCGACCACGAGGAAGGCGAGCAGCATGTACAGCGGCAGCGCACGGTCGGTGCGACGCGTCATGGTGTACGCCTGACGCATCTGGGCGATGCGGCCGGCGGGAACTTCGGGCTGGGCAGCAGACATGCGGCCCAGTCTAGTCGTCAGCCCCCGAGCGAGGCGCGCGCCTCGACGGCCTGCTGGTACAGGCGGCCGGCGCGGTAGGACGAGCGCACGAGCGGCCCGGACATGACGCCCAGGAAGCCGATTTCGTCGGCCTCGTCCTTGAGCTCGACGAACTCCTCGGGCTTGACCCAACGCTCGACCGGGTGGTGGCGCGGCGAGGGACGCAGGTACTGCGTGATCGTGATGAGGTCGCAGCCGGCCTCGTGCAGGTCGCGCAGCGCCTCGGAGACCTCCTCGCGGGTCTCGCCCATGCCGAGGATGAGGTTGGACTTGGTGACCAGCCCGTACGCGCGGGCCTGGGTCAGCACGTCCAGGGAACGCTCGTAGCGGAACGCCGGTCGGATGCGCTTGAACAGCCGCGGCACGGTCTCCAGGTTGTGCGCGAGCACCTCGGGCCGGGAGTCGAAGACCTGCTCGAGCAGGTCGGGCTTGCCGTTGAAGTCGGGGATGAGGTTCTCGACGCCGGTGCCCGGGTTGAGCGCGTGGATCTGGCGCACCGTCTCGGCGTACAGCCACGCGCCGCCGTCGGGCAGGTCGTCGCGGGCGACGCCGGTGATGGTCGAGTACTTCAGCTGCATCTTCTGGACGCTCTCGGCCACGCGGCGCGGCTCGTCACGGTCCAGGTCGGCGGGCTTGCCGGTGTCGATCTGGCAGAAGTCGCACCGGCGGGTGCACTGCTCGCCGCCGATGAGGAAGGTGGCCTCGCGGTCCTCCCAGCACTCGAAGATGTTGGGGCAGCCGGCCTCCTGGCACACCGTGTGCAGGCCCTCGCCCTTCACCAGGCCCATCAGCTCGGTGTACTCGGGCCCCATCTTCGCGCGGGTCTTGATCCACGCGGGCTTCTTCTCGATGGGGGTCTCGGCGTTGCGGACCTCGAGGCGGAGCAGCTTGCGGCCGTCGGGAGCGATCGTCACGCCGATCACTCTACGCCGGGCCGCGAAGCCGTCCACCCCGCCTCGCTGGCCTAGGCTCGGCCGCGTGAGGCTGCGCATCGACCGATCCTGGGACCGGCCCGCCCCGACGCGTGAGCAGGTGCGCACGGACGTGCTCGCCGGTGTCGCGCTGGCGGTGCTGTGCGTCGCGTCCGTCGAGGTGTTCCACAGCGCGAACGGAGCCTCGCTCGGCTGGCGCGGCGTCGAGGGGTACCTGTGGTTCGCACTCGCCGGACTGGCCCTGGCCGGCCGCCGGGCGTACCCGCTGACGACGCTCGTCGTCGAGTCGGTCGTCTTCGTCGTGGTCGGCGAGCGCATGCTGGCGCTCGGCACGATCTTCACCATCCAGATGATCATGTTCGCGGCGCTCTACAGCGCGTGGGCGTGGTCGCGGCGACCGCGGGCGCTGACGGCCGTCACCGCGGCGGTGCTGGCGGCCATGTTCGGCTGGCTGGTGATCGTCTTCGGCCGTCCCTCGGCGATGCCGCCGCGCCCGCAGGTCGGCCTGCTCGACCCGGACGCGGCGATCATCGTCTACAGCCTGGCGATCAACGTCGTGTACTTCCTGGGCGCGATCGTGTGGGGCCAGGCGGCGTGGCAGAGCGCCCGCCGGCGCGCCCTCGTCGAGGCGCAGGTCGAGAACGAGCGGCGCCGGCTCGCGGCCGAGCGGCGCGAGGCGGTGCAGGCCGAGCGGGTCCGC
>NZ_JBNFNZ010000184.1:0-4579 GCF_057364525.1 Aeromicrobium sp. PFPM2_SD2 | reverse complement strand
CGGAGGCGCCTGGGACTCGCGCTGGTTCCTGGGCGCGGCGGTCGCGTCTACTCGTGGCCGGGGTCGTGGCGGTGCTACGGGCGGTGGCCGGCCTCGTCGCGCGTCCCGCCGAGACGGTGCAGCTCAGCCCGTCGCCGCCGGTCTCCATCCGGGTCGCGACGACGACGGTCGTGCTGGCCGCGCTGGTGCTGCTCCTGCTGCCGCTGAGCTACTGACGCTCAGCGGTAGTTGGTGAACTGCAGGGCGAAGTCCAGGTCCTTGCCCTTGAGCAGCGCGATGACCTCCTGCAGGTCGTCGCGCTTCTTGCCCGTCACGCGGAGCTCGTCGCCCTGCACCTGCGCCTTGACGCCCTTGGGGCCCTCGTCGCGGATGATCTTGGAGACCTGCTTTGCCTGCTCCTGGGTGAGCCCGGACTGGAAGCTGGCCGTCAGGCGCACCTCCTTGCCCGACTGCTTCGGGTCGTCGGACTCCAGCGCCTTGAGCGAGATGCCGCGCTTGATCAGCTTCTCCTTGAACACGTCCAGGACGGCCAGCGCGCGCTCGTCGGCGTTGGCCTTGATGAGCACGCCGAGCTCGCCGCTCCACTCGATGGACGCCCCGGTGCCCTTGAAGTCGTAGCGCTGCGAGATCTCCTTGGCCGCCTGCTGCAGCGCGTTGTCGGCCTCCTGGCGGTCGATCTTGCTGACGATGTCGAACGAGGCGTCGGCCATGGCACATGCTCCTGGGCTGCATCGGGGTCGGGTTTCTCCCAGCCTAGGGGGCTGCGGTATGGTTCCGTGTCGTCGCCCCAAGGGCGGCACCGTGCGGCAGGTTGCCCGAGTGGCCAAAGGGATCTGACTGTAAATCAGACGGCTCTGCCTTCAGAGGTTCGAATCCTCTACCTGCCACGCCGCACGACGAAGGGCCCCGACCACCCGGTCGGGGCCCTTCGCACGTCCGGGCGTCGTGTGCTGGAGAGCCCCCGTGTCAGGCGCCGCTCGCTGGGTACCCCCTCGCCACCAGCACGTGACGAGAGCGGAGGCGCCCCTGTGAAGGCGATGGTCTACCGCGGCCCCTACAAGGTCCGCGTCCAGAGCAAGCCCGACCCGGTCATCGAGCACCCCGGGGACGCGATCGTGCGGGTCACCCGCGCGGCGATCTGCGGGTCGGACCTGCACCTGTACCACGGGATGATGCCCGACACCCGCGTCGGGATGACGTTCGGCCACGAGTTCATCGGCGTGGTCGAGGAGGTCGGCCCGGACGTGCAGAACGTCAAGGTCGGCGACCGGGTCATGGTGCCGTTCAACGTCTACTGCGGGTCGTGCTGGTTCTGCGCGCGCGGCCTGTACTCCAACTGCCACAACGTGAACCCCAACGCGACGGCGGTCGGCGGCATCTACGGCTACTCCCACACCTGCGGCGGCTACGACGGCGGGCAGGCCGAGCGCGTGCGCGTGCCGTTCGCCGACGTCGGCCCCTCGGTCATCCCCGACGACCTCCACGAGGAGGACGCGCTGATGATGACCGACGCGCTGTCGACGGGCTACTTCGGCGCGCAGCTGGCCGACATCGTCCAGGGCGACACCGTCGTCGTGCTCGGCGCCGGGCCGGTCGGCCTCTACGCGGCCAAGTCGGCCTGGCTCATGGGCGCCGGGCGCGTCATCGTCATCGACCACCTGGAGTACCGGCTGGAGAAGGCGCGCACCTTCGCCCACGCCGAGACGATCAACTTCGGCCAGGTGGACGACGTCGTGCTGGAGATGAAGAAGCAGACCGACTACCTCGGTGCCGACCGGGTCATCGACGCGGTGGGCGCGGAGGCCGACGGCAACTTCCTGCAGCACGTCACGGCCACCAAGCTCAAGCTCCAGGGCGGCTCGCCCATCGCGCTCAACTGGGCCATCGACGGCGTCCGCAAGGGCGGGACGATCTCGGTCATGGGTGCCTACGGGCCGATGTTCAGCGCCGTGAAGTTCGGTGACGCCATGAACAAGGGCCTGACCCTGCGCATGAACCAGGCGCCGGTCAAGCGCCAGTGGCCGCGCCTGCTGGAGCACATCCGCAACGGCTACCTGAGCCCGCGCGACATCATCACGCACCGCGTCCCGCTCGAGCACGTCGCCGAGGCCTACCACCTGTTCTCGGCCAAGCTCGACGACTGCATCAAGCCGGTCATCGTCCCGGACGCCTGAGGAGGAGAACCCGTGCCGTACACCGCGAACGCCCCGCGCCAGGCGCCCGACCCCGACGAGCTGCGCCGCCGCATCCCCGGCTGGGGAGCCGACCTCGACCCCGCCGACCGCCCGGGCCGTGCCGCCGCGAGCGGTACGCCCCCGAGGTCACTGGGGCGCACTGGGAGCTGCCGCCCCAGCAGCCCGAGCACCAGCCGCGCGAGCGCTCCATCGAGCACGCCCGGCTCACGCCCGCCTTCGGCACGTCCGCCCCGCTCAAGGGCGTGTCGGGCATGATCCGCCGGCTCGCCTACGCCCGCTACAGCGAGGGCCGGGCCGCCCACTGGCTGCTCCTGCTCGGCGCCGACCGGGTGGACGTGGTGGAGAGCCACGTCGCGTCGTGGTTCAGCAAGCAGCCCGACAACCCCGTGCTCGGCACCGGCCTGTCGACCGAGCGGACGCACGGCGTCGCGTCCCGGCGCAGCCCCGGCCGGGTCGACGTGAACCACCAGTGGCTCGACCCGGTCGTCGTCGCCGGACCGTGGATCCTGGGCGGCTGGGCCGCGATGAAGGGCGTCCGCCGGCTGGTGCGCGGCGCCCGGCCCTGAGGAGGGCGCGGCGGCGGGCCGCTAGCCTGGCGTCGTGGTCTACGACGTCCTGTTCGACAAGGTCCTGACCCGCATGGACCCCGAGGACGCGCACCACCGCGCCTTCGAGGCCATCCGGCTCGCCGCCCCCGTCACCCGCCGGGCGCTGCCCGCGCCGCGCGACCCGCGCACCCGTCATGGGCGTCGAGTTCCCGAACGCCTTCGGCCTGGCCGCGGGCTTCGACAAGAACGCCCGCGCCGTCCCCCGGCCTGCTGGCGCTCGGCTTCGGTCACGTCGAGGTCGGCACGGTCACCGCGCGCCCGCAGCCGGGCAACCCCCGTCCGCGCCTGCACCGGCTCGTCGCCGACCGGGCGATCGTCAACCGGATGGGCTTCAACAACGACGGCGCCGCCGTGGTCGCCGGCCGGCTGCACCGCCTGCGCCGCACGGAGCTCGGCGAGGGCGCCGTCATCGGCGTCAACATCGGCAAGACCAAGGTCGTCCCGGCCGACGAGGCCGTCGCCGACTACGTCGAGAGCACCCGCCTGCTCGCGCCGTACGCGTCCTACCTCGTGGTCAACGTCTCCAGCCCCAACACGCCGGGCCTGCGCGACCTGCAGGCCGTCGAGACGCTGCGGCCGCTGATGACGGCGGTGCGCGACACGGCCGACCGCTTCACCCGGTCGCACGTCCCGCTGCTGATCAAGATCGCGCCCGACCTGGCCGACGACGACGTCGACGCGGTCGCCGACCTCGCGCTCGAGGTCGGCCTCGACGGCGTCATCGCCACCAACACCACGATCGAGCGTCCCGGCTCGCTGCGCACCGACCGGACGACCGTGGACGCCGCGGGGGCCGGGGGACTCTCCGGTCCGGTGCTGGCCGGGCGGGCCACCGAGGTGCTGGGCCGGCTGCGCTGCCGCGCCGGCGACCGCCTCGCGCTGGTGGCGGTGGGCGGGGTCACGACGCCCCAGGACGTGCGCGACCGGCTGGCCGCCGGCGCCGACCTCGTCCAGGGCTACACCGGCTTCGCCTACGAGGGCCCGCTGTGGCCCCGCCGGCTGGCCGCGGCCACGCTCTAGCCCCTGGAACGACAGGGATTCTCGGCGGTCGGGCACCCCGATTTCGCGAACCGCCGGACCACCCTGTAGAGTCTCCGTCGGTTCGCCCCTTTAGCTCAGTCGGCAGAGCGTTTCCATGGTAAGGAAAAGGTCTACGGTTCGATTCCGTAAAGGGGCTCTGGGACGCGGCAGCGATCGCGACCCGTGGCGGGGTAGCTCAGGTGGTTAGAGCACACGGCTCATAATCGTGGTGTCGCGGGTTCGAGTCCCGCCCCCGCTACCGACAACGTACGTACGTCTTCGACAGAAACAAGAGGCACCACCGTGGCGAGCAAGAGCAGCGACGTCCGCCCCAAGGTCACCCTGGCCTGCACCGAGTGCAAGGAGCGGAACTACATCACGAAGAAGAACCGTCGCAACGACCCCGATCGCCTCGAGATGAAGAAGTACTGCCCGCGCGACAAGCGCCACACGCTGCACCGCGAGACCCGCTGAACGTCTCCCGCGTCGACGACGACCCCCGTACCGCTCCGGCGGGCGGGGGTCGTCGCACGTCCGGGACCGGCCGCTAGCCTCGACGTCATGCGCCTGTCCGACCTGACCACGCTGCGCCTCGGCGGCCCCGCCCGCCGCGTCGTGGACGCCACGACCGAGGCCGAGCTGGTCGACGCCGTCCGCGCCGCCGACGAGGCCGGCGAGCCGGTGCTGGTGGTCGGCGGCGGCAGCAACCTGGTCGTCGCCGACGAGGGCTTCGACGGCACCGTGGTGCGCGTCCTG
>NZ_JBNFNZ010000183.1:0-4600 GCF_057364525.1 Aeromicrobium sp. PFPM2_SD2 | reverse complement strand
GGCCCGGCCCCACGACCTGGACGAAGCTGGACGCCCGACCTCGTCGTCGTCGCGACGCCCGGCCCGGCCACGTCGCGTCTGCTCGCCGACCTGGCGCCCGAGGCGGCGTTCGCGCTGGCCGACGTCGAGTACGCGAGCATGGCGATCGTCAGCCTCGTCCTGGACGGCCAGGTCGACGGCGTCGGGACCGGCTTCCTGGTCCCGGCTGTCGACGGCACCGCGATCAAGGCGTCCACCTTCTCCTCGCACAAGTGGCCCTGGCTCGCCGAGCACGTGCCGGGACGCACCGTCGTGCGCACGTCCATGGGCCGCGTCGGCGACGCCACGCTGCTGGGGCTGAGCGACGCGCAGGTGGTGGAGCGCTCGCTGGGCGACCTGACCGCCGCCGTCGGCCCGCTGCCCGAGGTGCTCGACGTCCACGTGCAGCGCTGGGGCTCGGCCCTGCCGCAGTACGACGTCGGTCACCTCGAGCGTGTCGACGTGGTCGAGCGGTCCGTGGCCCGGGTCCCGGGCCTGGAGGTGTGCGGGGCGGCGTACCGCGGGGTCGGCATCCCGGCCGTGGTGGCCAACGCCCACGCGGCCGTCGCGCGCCTGCTCGCGACCGCCTAGCCCGCGGCCGGCGCTCGGGCCGCGGGGGCAGAATGGAGCCATGAGCGACATCGACCACGCAGCCATCGCCGAGGAAGTCAACGCCAGCACGCGGTACGTCTTCTACTCGGTGTTCAAGCTCGTCACGCCACTGGCGGACGCCGACCGGGCGGCCGAGGCCGCGGAGGTCGACGACCTGTTCGCGAAGCTGGCCGGCGACGACGTGGTCGTCCGCGGCACCTACGACGTCAGCGGCATGCGCGCCGACGCCGACCTCATGATCTGGTGGCACGGCCCGACGATCGACGTCCTGCAGGCCGCCTACAACGCCTTCCGCCGCACCGCGCTCGGCGCGCGGATGGAGCCGGTGTGGTCCAACGCGGCGATGCACCGTCCGGCCGAGTTCAACCGGGCGCACATCCCCGCCGTGCTCGCCGGCGAGGCGCCCAAGCCGTACCTGTGCGTGTACCCG
Source organism: Aeromicrobium sp. PFPM2_SD2 (assembly GCF_057364525.1). Taxonomy (NCBI): domain Bacteria; kingdom Bacillati; phylum Actinomycetota; class Actinomycetes; order Propionibacteriales; family Nocardioidaceae; genus Aeromicrobium; species Aeromicrobium sp. PFPM2_SD2. The sequence goes on along the minus strand of NZ_JBNFNZ010000183.1, from coordinate 3,540 downwards.
TTCGTGCGCTCGTACGAGTGGTACCTGCTGCCCGAGCAGGAGCGGCGCACGATGCTGCGCGACCACGGCCTCGCGGCCCGCGACTACGCCGACGTCCGCGCGAGCACGCTCGCGTCGTTCGCGCTGGGCGACTACGAGTGGATCCTCGCCTTCGAGGCCGACGAGCTGCACCGCATCGTCGACCTCATGCGTGAGCTGCGGGCCACCGAGGCGCGGCGCCACGTCCGCGAGGAGATCCCGTTCTACACCGGCCGGGCCCGCTCGGTCGCCGAGCTCACCCAGCTCTGGCCCTGAGCCGGGCACGACGATGCCCCCGGACGCGCACGCGTCCGGGGGCCTCGTCGTGGGGTCAGCCCTGGACGGGCTGCTGGGTCAGGCTGATGCCGTTGATGCAGTAGCGCAGGTCGGTCGGGGTGTCGAAGCCCTCGCCCTGGAACACGTGGCCCAGGTGCGAGCCGCAGGCCGCGCAGCGCACCTCGGTGCGCTTCATGCCCATCGTCGTGTCCTCGATGTACTCCACGCGGTCCTCGGCGAGCGGCGAGTAGAACGCCGGCCAGCCGCAGTGGGCGTCGAACTTGGTGTCGCTGCGGAACAGCTCGGCACCGCAGCCGCGGCACGCGTAGACGGCCTCGGTGGTGTCGGTCTCGAAGGAGGAGGAGAAGGGGCGCTCCGTGCCGGCCTCACGCAGGACGTGGTACTCGGCGGCGCTCAGCTCGCCGCGCCACTCGTCCTCGGTCTTGGAGACGTCGTACGCGCGGTCGCTCGAGGCGGGGATGTCGTGAGCCATGCGCTCAGCGTACGACCGTGCTCCGAACCGGCTCAGCGGGCCTGGGCGTCGAACGGGACGTGCTCGAGCAGGTGCAGCGTGGGCAGGTCCAGGGCCCGGCGGGCGCGCGAGGCCCAGTCCAGGCGCAGCAGCTCGCGGACGGCGTGCGAGTCGGTCATGACGATGATCTCGGCGACGTCGACCCGGCGGGCCAGCGCCACGAGCTCGTCCAGCGGGTCGTCCTCGGCCAGCTCGCCGGTGACCTGCTGCCCGCGTCCGCGCAGCAGCGCGACGCTGGCGTCCAGCTCGGCCTGGCCGGCGCGGCGCATCTCCTGGGAGAGGTTGCGCAGGGTGTCGGGCTCGGTGGGCGGCAGCACCTGGCCGCCGCCGAACGCCATCATGACGACATCATCGTCGCGGTGGACGACTCCACGGGCAGCAGCACGTGGTAGGTCACCGGCTCGTCCAGCCCCTCGTGCAGGGCGACCACCTGGTCGGCGTCGAGGGGCTCCAGCTGGTGCTCGATGAGCAGGGCGACGTCGTACATGGCCCCAGCGTAGGCGTGGCCGGACCGCGACGCTCGTGCTAGGCAGGAGCCATGACCGACACGCTCACGTCCCGGCTGCGGGTGTCCGGCCCGCTCGACCTGTCCGCGCACGACTCGCGGGCCACGCCCGGGTTCGACGGCGGCAAGGCCGAGGGCAAGCAGGCCCTCAGGCAGGACGTGGGGGAGCGGCTGGCGCTGCGGCAGGAGCAGCTCTACGCCCGCGGCACGGCAGGGGCGCGTGAGCGCGTGCTGCTCGTGCTGCAGGGCATGGACACGTCCGGCAAGGGCGGGACGATCGGCAAGGTCGCCGGGCTCATGGACCCGCTGGGCGTCCGGGTCGCCTCGTTCAAGCGTCCGACCGCCGAGGAGCTCGAGCACGACTTCCTGTGGCGGGTCGAGAAGCGCCTCCCGGAGGCGGGGATGGTCGGCGTGTTCGACCGGTCCCACTACGAGGACGTGCTGGTCGCGCGGGTGCACGCGCTGGCTCCGCCCGAGGAGCTCGAGCGCCGCTACTCGGCGATCGACGACTTCGAGCAGCGTCTCGTCGACGACGGCGTGACGGTCCTCAAGTGCCTGCTGCACATCGACCCCGACGACCAGCGCGAGCGGCTCCAGGCCCGGCTGGACGACCCGACCAAGCACTGGAAGTACGACCCCGGCGACCTCGACGAGCGGGCGCGCTGGGACGACTACCGGCGGGCGTACGAGATCGCCGCGGAGCGGTGCGCGAGCGTCCCGTGGCACGTCGTGCCGTCGGGTCACAAGTGGTATCGCAACTGGGCGGTGGGCACGCTGCTGGCCGAGGCGCTGGAGTCGCTCGACCTGGACTGGCCCGAGCCCGGCTTCGACCTCGCCGCCGAGCGGGAGCGTCTCGCGGCGGCCGGCTGATCAGCGCCGGCGCAGCAGGCGAGCGAGCAGCGGGGCAGCCAGCAGGACGAGCAGCAGCCGCAGCATCTGGACGGCCGAGACGAACGTGACGTCCGCTTCGGTGCCGGCGGCCGTGGCCAGCACGGCGTAGAGCCCGCCCGGCGTGGTGGCCAGGTAGCCGTCGAGCCGGCTCGTGCCGGTCACCTCCGACAGCAGGACCCCCAGCCCGGCGCAGGCCACGATGATGAGCGCGATGACCAGCAGCGCGGTCGGCAGCATCCGCCCGATGGCGCGCAGGCTGGACGCCGTGAAGCGCAGGCCGACGTCCACGCCCACGAGCAGGAAGCCCGCACCCTGCACCGCGGTCGGCACGACGGCGCCGTCGAAGACCGGCAGCAGGAGCAGCAGGATCGTGGCCAGCAGACCGCCCAGGACGGCCGGCGACGGCAGGTGCAGCACCCGGCCGAGGACGAGCCCGAGCACCACGGCCAGCGCGGCGAAGCCGGCGTCGTCCCACCCGGCCGACGCGGTCAGCGCGGGGTCGGACTGCTCGGCGCCGAAGCCGATCGTGACGACGGCCGGCATCGCGAGCAGGATGACCAGCACGCGCAGGTACTGGATGACGGTGACGACGCGGTCGTCCGCCCCGAGGTCGCGCGACAGGGCGGTCATGCCGGACGCACCGCCGGCGACGGCGGCGAAGGACGCGGTCACCGCGCTGGTGCCGCGGTGCAGGCGGAGCAGCTGCCCGACCAGGACGCTCAGCGCGAGCGTCGCGACGGTGACGGCGACGACGGCCGGCCAGTCCCACCCCAGGTCGCGCAGCGTGCCCCAGTCGATGGACGCGCCGACGGTGACGCCGATGATCGCCTGCCCGGCGACGAACAGCAGCCGCGGCGGCTCGACCCGCATCCGCGGCAGGGCGAGGGCGTGCACGAGACCGCCGACCAGGCCGCCGAAGAGCAGCGGGGACGGGAGCCCGGCGAGGGCGAAGGCGCCCGAGACGGCGGCCACCACGAGGACGAGCAGCAGCCAGGGACGCACGGTCGCCAACCTACGGCGTCCTCGACCGGACGCACGAAGGGCCCACCGCGACCGCGGTGGACCCCTCGTGGCGTGGGCGGGTCAGGCGAACATCGCCTCGAGCGGGACGAGGTCGACCGCGCCGACGGCGTAGCGGGCCAGGACGACTCGGGCGATCTCGTCGTGCGCGCCCATGGGCTCGGCGACCGCGACGGCGCCCGCCTCGAGCGCGAGCTCCTTGACCCGGTCGGGCAGGAAGCCCGGGGCCAGGAACAGCGAGCCCACCGCGATGTGACGACGTCCGTCGGCCCGCAGCGCGCGCACCGCCTCGCCGGCG
>NZ_JBNFNZ010000182.1:0-4603 GCF_057364525.1 Aeromicrobium sp. PFPM2_SD2 | reverse complement strand
CCTGGGTGCGCTGGCCGCCGGCCTCGGCCGCGACCGGTCGCCGCTGGCCCGGGCGCTGAAGCAGGTCGGCCTGACCGCGGACGACGTCGCGGTGGTCTCCAAGCACGACACGTCCACGGGCGTGAACGAGCTCAACGAGTCCGACCTGCACGAGCGGCTCGCGGCGGCGATCGGGCGCAGCGAGGGCAACCCGCTGTACGTGGTCAGCCAGAAGACGCTGACCGGCCACGCGAAGGGCGGCGCGGCGGCGTTCCAGACCATCGGCCTGTGCCAGGTGCTGGCCTCCGGCGTCGTCCCGCCGAACCGGAGCCTGGACTGCGTCATGCCCGACCTGGACGAGCACGAGCACCTCGTGTGGCTGCGCGAGCCCCTGCAGGCGGCGCAGCCGCTCAAGGCCGGCCTCGTCACCAGCCTGGGCTTCGGTCACGTCGCCGGGCTCATCGCGCTGGCCCACCCCCAGGCGTTCCTGGCCTCGCTCACCGACGAGGACCGGGCGTCCTACCGCCGTCGGGCGCACGCCCGCGCGGTCGCCGGACGCATGCGCCTGGCCAAGGCCATGCTCGGCCAGGCGGCGCTCTACGAGCGTCCCGACGGCCGTCGCCTCGGCACGGGCTCGGGCACCAAGGCGCTCGAGGCCGACCTGCTGCTCGACCCGGACGCGCGTCTGGGCGACGACGACGTCTACGCGGGCCCGGCCTGCCGATGACGGTCGTGGGGGTCGGGGTGGACCTCGTGCACGTGCCCGGCCTGGCCGAGCAGCTCGAGCGCCCGGCACCCGCTTCGCGCAGGCGTTCACGGCGGGGGAGCGGCGTGACGCGCAGGACGCGGTCGACGGTCCTGCGCGTCACCTGGCCGCCCGCTGGGCGGCGAAGGAGGCGCTGGTGAAGGCGTGGTCGGCGACGCTCTTCGGGGCGCCGCCGGTCGCGTCCGAGCACGTCCACCACCTCGTCGAGGTGGTCAAGGACGCCTGGGGACGTCCGCGGCTGCGGCTCCACGGCGAGGTCGCCGAGCACCTGGCGGGGCTCGACGCGCACGTCTCGCTCAGCCACGACGGCGACTACGCGACCGCGTACGTGGTGCTGTCGCGTCCCTGAGCCCTCGGCGGGCGTCGGGTTTACCTGGGGCCCCAGGTAAACCCGTCGCCCCCATGTCTGCAGTCCTGGGGGCGTCGAGCATTCCTGGGGCGGTGCACCCGTCGAAGGGCCCCGCGTCCAGCGCATCCCTGAGAGGATGCGGCGTGCCGATGACTCACCCCGCTCGCCGGACGATCCGCCGTGCCCTGGGTGCCCTGGCCGCGCTCGTCGCCGTCGTCCTGACCGGCTGTGCCGCCCCCGTGGACGTCGATGCCGCCCCGTCGTCGTTCCTCCTGCGCGACCTCGGGGACGTCGAGCCGGCGTTCGAGGACGTGGGGCTGAGCGTCACCGACCTGTCGTTCCGCGTGGGAGGGCGAGCCCCGGCGTACGAGGACGACGGCGACGGCTGGACGATCGTGGCCGCGTGCCGGATGCCCTCGGGCGCGATGTCGTTCGGGATCGTCCCCGAGGACGCCGTCACGTCGAGGGTGCGCGAGCGGGCGCAGGACGGTCGGTACCAGGGGGCGCTGGACCTCTGCGCCTGAGCGCTCCATCCCGTCGGCCGAGCGGCTCGCGGTCCCGGAGCCTTCCGGAGGGACGCGCTACGCCTGGGGACGCCGCGGCTTCGGGGCGTGCAGGTCCCAGTGGACGCCGGCGAGCCGGACCGCGAGGCACAGCCGCCGCGGCACCCACGGCGGGCGCCGCACCGTGCATCCCCGCCTTCTCGCAGACCACGACGACCAGCGCGGCCCCCAGCGCCGGGATGGCGTACAGCTCGCTGCGCATCACCACCGGGACGCGGCCGATCATCACGTCGCGCAGCGTGCCGCCGCCCACCGCGGTGAGCCCGCCCAGCAGCACCGCCTGGCCCGGCCCCATGCCCAGGTCCAGGGCCCGCAGCGCGCCGGTGACGGCGAACAGGCTGAGACCCATCGCGTCCAGCACCTCGATCGAGCGCTTGAGCCGCTCCAGCGACGCGCCCCAGGCGAACGCGACGAGGCTCCCGGCCGCGGCCACGGCGAGGTAGCGCCAGTCGTCGAAGGTGAGCGGCGGCAGCGCGCCGATGAGCACGTCGCGCAGGATGCCGCCGCCGAGCGCCGTCAGCATGCCCAGCGTCACGACCCCGACGACGTCCAGCCGCGTCACGCGCAGGGCGGTCAGGGCCCCGTTGAGGGCGAAGGCGAAGACGCCGACCAGGTCGAGCGTCAGCAGCAGGGTGCTCACCGGGACGTTCTACCGTGCCGGACGTCGTGCGGCGAAACCGCGCTAGGCGTCGACCTGCTCGGCGCTGAGCAGGTAGGCGGCGAGCAGGCGCTTGAGCTCGATGACCGCCTCGGTGTGCTCCTGGCCGTCGCGGATCGAGAAGTTGAGCATCGAGTAGGCCACGTGGATGAGCACCTCGGCCATGATCTTGCGCCGGGCGCGCGGCGTGCGCGGCGTCAGGGGAGCGAGGATGCGAGCGGCCTCGGCGGCCAGCTCGCGCTCGGTCAGGGCCGCCGTCGCCCGCGTCGCCGGGGTCGACTGCACCGCGTGCCAGACCGCCCGCCGCGACGGGTCCTCGACCCACAGGTGCGCCACGTGGTCGATGAGCCGGTTGAGGAACTTCAGCCAGTCCAGGGAGGGGATCTCGGCGGCGAAGTCCTCCAGCGCCTCCTTGACCGGCACCGCGTCCTGGCGGTCGAGCTCGCAGACGATGACGTACTTGTTGGCGAAGAACTGGTAGAGCGTGCCGATCGGCAGACCGGCGCGGCTGGCGACCTCCTCGCAGGTGAACGACTCGAAGCCCACCTCGAGCAGCAGCTGGCGCGAGACCTGGAGCAGCTGCTCGAACTTGACCCGGCTGCGCTCCTGCGTGGGGCGGCGCCGCGGTTCGAGGATCTCGGCCGTCATGGCCGCCACCGTACTAGGCGGGCCGCCCCAGGGACGCGAGTCCGTACGCCACGAGCGGCTCGATGAGGTCGCCGATCCCGTCGAAGCCCCCGCCGAGGGTCTGCCCCTGGCTGTGCCGGAAGTGGATGCCCTCCAGGATCACGGCGAGCTTGAAGTAGGCCAGGCCGAGGTGGAAGTCGAGCGTGCCGACGTCGCGTCCGGACGCGGTCGCGTACCGCTCGACGACCTCGTCGGTGCTCGGGAAGCCCGGCGCGCGGGCGGCATCGGTGACCATCGCCGCCCCGGCTCCGCCACCGGCCGCCACGGCCAGCTCCTGGTAGGCCAGCAGCACGGCCAGGTCGGTGAGCGGGTCGCCGAGCGTGCTCATCTCCCAGTCCAGCACCGCCGTGACGGTGTCGGAGTCGTCGACGAGCAGGTTGTCCAGCCGGTAGTCGCCGTGGACGATCGTGCCCGGACGGCCGGCCGGACGGACGCCGCCAGGCGGGACGCCAGCTCGTCGATGCCGGCCACCTCGCGGCTGCGCGAGGCGTCCAGCTGCTTGGTCCAGCGCCGCACCTGGCGCTCGAGGTAGCCCTCGGGCCGGCCGAAGTCCTGCAGCCCGACCGAGGCCGGGTCGACCGCGTGCAGCGTGGCCAGCGTGTCGACCATCCGGTCGGCGATCGCGCGGGTGCGCTCGGCGCGAGCGCCTCGAGGTCGGAGGCGTGCGCGTACGGCGTGCCGTCGACGCGCTGCATGACGTAGAACGGCGCCCCGATGACGTCGACGTCCTCGCACAGCCCGTAGGTGCGCGGCACGGGGACGTCCGTGGGCGCGAGCGCCGCGATGACCCGGTGCTCGCGGGCCATGTCGTGCGCTGTGGCCAGGACGTGGCCGAGCGGCGGCCGGCGGACGACGAGGTCCGCCGAGCCGCCGCGCACGGCGTACGTCAGGTTCGACTTGCCGCCGGTGATGAGCCGGGCCTCGAGCGGCCCGTCGACCAGGCCGGGTGCGGCCTCGTCGAGCCAGCGGCCCAGGGCGTCGAGGTCCAGGCCCTTCGGGGACTCGCTCACGTCAGGCCTTCGGCCCGCCGGCCACGTAGATGACCTGGCCCGACACGAAGCCGGCGCCCTCGCTGGTCAGGAACGAGACGGTGTGCGCGATGTCCTCGGGCTGGCCGACGCGCTGCACCGGGATCTCCTTGGCCGAGAAGGCGATGAAGTCGTCGAACGCGACGCCGAGGCGCTCGGCGGTCGCGGCCGTCATGTCGGTCTGGATGAAGCCCGGCGCGATGGCGTTGGCGGTGATGCCGAACTTGCCCAGCTCGAGCGCGAGGGTCTTGGTGAAGCCCTGCAGGCCGGCCTTGGCGGCGGAGTAGTTCGCCTGGCCGCGGTTGCCCAGCGCGCTGGTGCTGGACAGGTTGACGATGCGGCCGAACTTCGCCTCGGTCATGTACCGCTGCGCGGCCTTGCTCATGAGGAACGAGCCGCGCAGGTGGACGTTCATCACCGCGTCCCAGTCGCTCGTGCTCATCTTGAACAGCAGGTTGTCGCGGATGATGCCGGCGTTGTTGACCAGGATCGTCGGGGCGCGAGCTCGGCGCGACGGTCTCGAAGGCGGCGGCGACGGACGCTCGGTCGCTCACGTCGGCGCCCACCGCGCGG
>NZ_JBNFNZ010000181.1:0-4634 GCF_057364525.1 Aeromicrobium sp. PFPM2_SD2 | reverse complement strand
AGCAGCGCCAGCAGGTGCTTCACCGCGGCCTTGACGTCGGCCCGGTCGCCTCGCCGGCGTCCAGCCGCGCCAGGACGGCCGCGGCCTCGGCGGGCTCGAGCGGGACCAGCCGGCGGGCCATCAGCCCTGGACGGCGGTGGTGCCGATGGCGCCGGGGATCGTCTCGCCCAGCACGGCCGGGAGCGTGGCGCGCCAGCGCTGCTCGAGCTCCGCCGCGGGGACGCTGAACGTCCCGGCGACCTCGAGCGCGTCGCCGCCGGTGCGGCCGATCGAGGCGACGACCACGCCGTGCTCCTCGGCCAGCGTCATGAACGCCTCGTGCGCGTCCTCGCGGACGGTGACCAGGGCCCGGGACGCGGACTCGCTGAACAGGTCGACGAACGGGTCGTCCAGCTCGACGTGGACGCCGACGCCGTGGCGGATGACCGACTCGGCCAGCGCGATGCCCAGGCCGCCGTCGGACAGGTCGTGCGCGGACGTCAGCAGCCCGGCCTCGATCGCGGCCCGGAGCAGGGCGGCGAGCGCCTTCTCGGCCTGCAGGTCCAGCGCGGGCGGCATGCCGCCGAGGTGGTCGTGCACGACGCCGGCCCACGCGGAGCCGGAGAGCTCCTCGCGGGTCTCGCCGAGCAGGAGCACGTGCTCGTCGGCCGCCGTGAAGCCGCTGCGGACCCGGCGGCGGACGTCGTCCACCACGCCGAGCACGCCGACCACGGGCGTCGGCAGGATCGCGACGTCGCCGGTCTGGTTGTAGAACGACACGTTGCCGCCGGTGACCGGGATGCCGAGCTCGGCGCAGGCGTCCTTGAGGCCGTGCGTCGCCTGCTCGAACTGCCACATGACCGCCGGGTCCTCCGGCGAGCCGAAGTTGAGGCAGTCGGTGACGGCGAGCGGCTCCCCGCCGGTGACCGCGACGTTGCGGTAGGCCTCGGCCAGCGCCAGCTGCGCGCCCGCGTAGGGGTCGAGCTTGGCGAAGCGGCCGTTGCAGTCGGTGGCCACGGCGACGCCGAGGTTGGTCTCGGGGTCGATGCGGACGACGCCGCCGTCGTCGGGCGGCGACATGACCGTGTTGCCCTGGACGTAGCGGTCGTACTGGTCGGTGACCCAGGACTTGTCGGCCTGGTTCGGCGACGCGAGCACGTCCAGCAGCTGGGCGCGCAGCTCGTCGCCGGACGCCGGGCGGGCCAGCGCCTCGGCGGCGTCGGCCTGGAGCGCGTCCTGCCAGTCCGGACGGGCGTAGGGGCGCTCGTAGGTGGGGCCGTCGTGCGCGACCGAGCGCGGCGGCACGTCCACGACGGTCTCGCCGTGCCAGTCGATGACCAGGCGGCCGGTGTCGGTCACCTCGCCGACGACGACCGCCTCGACGTCCCACTTCTCGCAGATGGCCATGAAGCCGTCCAGGTGCGCGGGCTCGACGACCGCCATCATCCGCTCCTGGCTCTCGCTCATGAGGATCTCCTCGGGCGAGAGGCTGGAGTCGCGCAGCGGGACGGTGTCCAGCTCGACGTGCATGCCGCCGTCGCCGGCGCTGGCCAGCTCGGACGTGGCGCACGACAGGCCGGCGCGCCGAGTCCTGGATGCCGTTGACGACGCCCGCGCGGAACAGCTCGAGCGTGCACTCGATGAGCAGCTTCTCCATGAACGGGTCGCCGACCTGGACGCTGGGCCGCTTGGCCGGACCGTCGGCGTCGAACGTCTCGGACGCGAGCACCGAGACGCCGCCGATGCCGTCGCCGCCGGTGCGGGCCCCGTAGAGGACGACCTTGTTGCCGACGCCGGTGGCGTGGGCCAGGTGCAGGTCCTCGTGGCGCAGCACGCCGACGCACAGCGCGTTGACCAGCGGGTTGCCCAGGTAGGTCTCGTCGAAGACGACCTCGCCGCCGATGTTGGGCAGGCCGAGGCAGTTGCCGTAGCCGCCGACGCCGGCGACGATGCCCGGCAGCACGCGGGCGGTGTCCTCGGCGTCCAGCGGGCCGAAGCGCAGCGGGTCCATGACCGCGACCGGGCGCGCGCCCATCGCGAGGATGTCGCGGACGATGCCGCCCACGCCGGTCGCCGCGCCCTGGTAGGGCTCGACGTAGGACGGGTGGTTGTGCGACTCGACCTTGAAGGTGACCGCGTAGCCCTGGCCGATGTCGATGACGCCGGCGTTCTCGCCGATGCCGGCCAGCGTGCGTCCGCGCGGCGTCTCCTGGGGCAGCTCGCCGAACTTCTTCAGGTGCACCTTGGAGGACTTGTAGGAGCAGTGCTCGCTCCACATCACCGAGTACATCGCCAGCTCGGCGCCGGTGGGGCGACGGCCGAGGATCTCGCGGATCTGCTCGTACTCGTCGGCCTTGAGGCCGAGCTCGGACCACGGCAGCTCGCGCTCCGGGGTGCTGGTGGCGACCTCGACGGTGTCGAGCTGACGGGTGGTGGGCGCGGCGGCGTCGGTCACGCCCCGATCCTACCTGCGCCGCTGCGGGCCCCGACGGGCGACGAGTGTCGGTGGGACCGGCGAGGATGGCGCTCGTGAGCACGTACGCGTTCGAGACGACCGTCTGGAAGGTCGCCGACCCGGGCACGTGGTTCTTCGCGACCGTGCCGTTCGAGGTGTCCGACGAGATCGAGCAGCGTCACCGCGACCGGGCGGCCGGGTTCGGCTCGCTCAAGGTGCGCGTGCGCGTCGGCGCGACGTCGTGGACGACCTCGCTGTTCCCCTCGAAGCAGGCCGAGGCGTACGTGCTGCCGGTGAAGAAGGCCGTCCGCGAGGCCGAGGGGCTGCACGACGGCTCCCCGCTGCGGGTCGAGGTGGAGGTGCTGTAGGCGCCCAGCGTGGACCCGCTGGCCGAGCCCCGGGACCCGCTCAGCCCTCGGCGGTGAGCAGGTCGATCGCGAAGCCGTAGCCCGCGATGCCCGCCCCGGCGATGACCGCCTTCGCGATGCCCGAGACGTACGAGTGGTGGCGGAACTCCTCGCGGGCGTGCACGTTGCTCAGGTGCACCTCGACGACGGGCAGGGCCACGCCGCTCAGCGCGTCGCGCAGCACCACGGACGTGTGGGTCAGGCCGCCCGGGTTGACGACGATGGCGTCGCAGTCCTCGCGGGCCTCGTGGATCGCGTCGATCAGCACGCCCTCGTGGTTGCTCTGGACGAACCGCACCTCGTGCCCGCGCTCGGCGGCACGCTCCAGGCACAGCGCCTGCACGTCGGCCAGCGTGTGGTGGCCGTAGACGTCCGGCTCGCGCGTGCCGAGCAGGTTGAGGTTGGGTCCGTTGACGATCAGCAGGCGGCGGTGCACGCCGGCCAGCCTAGCGTCAGCGCCACGCCCCGCGGAGGTACTGCGGCGGGTACGGCGCCTCGCGACGCGACACCCCGAGCTCGTGCGCGGCGCGCAGCGGCCAGTGCGGCTCGCGCAGGGCCGCGCGGGGCGAGCAGGACGACGTCGGCGTCGCCCTCGGCCAGCACCTTCTCGGCCTGCGCGGGCTCGGTGATGAGGCCGACGGCGCCGGACGGGACGCCGCCCTCGCGCACCGCACGGGCGAACGGCACCTGGTACGACGGCTCGATCGTGATGTCCTGGCGGGCGTCAGCCGGCGCTGGAGACGTCGACGAGGTCGGCGCCGAGGTCGCGCAGCCGGCGCGACAGCTCGACGGTCTGCTCGGTGTCCCAGCCGCCCTCGACCCAGTCGGTGGCCGAGAGGCGGACGAGCAGCGGCTTGTCGTCGGGCCAGACCTCGCGGACGGCCGTGACGACCTCGCGGACGGCGCGCGTACGGTTCTCGAACGAGCCGCCCCACGCGTCGGTGCGCTGGTTCGACAGCGGGCTGAGCAGCTGGTGCAGCAGGTAACCGTGGGCGGCGTGGACCTCGACCGTCTCGAACCCCGCGGCCAGCGCCCGGACGGCAGCGTCGGCGAAGGCCTGCGGCAGCGCCTCGAGCTCGTCGGTGGTCATCGCGCGCGGTACGTCGTAGCCCTCGTAGGCCTGGGCGCTGGGCGCCACCGTCTCCCAGCCGCCCTCGGACGCCGGCACGGTGCCGACGGGCTCGCCGGGGAACGCTCGGTACGTCGACGCCTTGCGGCCCGCGTGGGCCAGCTGCATGCCGGGCACGGCGCCCTGCGAGCGGACGAAGCGGGCGGTGCGCGCCCAGGCCTCGGCCTGCTCGTCGTTCCAGATGCCGGTGTCCTGCGGGCTGATCCGGCCCTCCGGGACGACCGCGGTCGCCTCGGTGAGCACCAGGCCGAAGCCGCCCCGGGCGAACGAGCCCAGGTTGACCAGGTGCCAGTCGGTCGGCACCCCGTCCTGCGCCTCGACGCTGTACTGGCACATGGGCGCCAGCCAGATGCGGTTGCGGACGGTGGTGCCGCGCAGCGTCAGCGGCTCGAACAGAAGGCTCACGACGGTTGCCAACCGCACAGGCCGCCCGGTTTGTTCCGAGGGTCTTGTCGCGCGTCCTCGTCCGACTTATATTCAACACATGATGAATAACTCGGTCGAGGTCGCCGGGCTCCGCGTGGTGCGGGGCGGGCGGACCGTGCTGCCGGGCCTGGACCTGAGCGTCCCGGCCGGGCAGGTCGTCGGGCTGCTGGGACCCAGCGGCTGCGGCAAGACGACGCTGATCCGGTCGATCGCCGGGGTGCAGCGCCTGGCGTCCGGA
>NZ_JBNFNZ010000180.1:0-4635 GCF_057364525.1 Aeromicrobium sp. PFPM2_SD2 | reverse complement strand
GTCACCGCCGACCGGGCCGGCGGGAGTCACCAGCCGCGGCGCGCCAGCTCGGCCAGGTGCGGACGCTCGCGCGAGCGTCGAGTCGTCCCCGTGGCCCGGGTAGAACCAGGTGTCGTCGTCGAAGCGGCCGAACAGCTTCGTCTCGACGTCGTCGATCAGCCGGGCGAAGTCGTCCTGCGACCAGGTCTTGCCGACGCCGCCGGGGAACAGCGAGTCGCCGGTGAACAGGTGCGTGCTGCCGCCTGCGTCACGGTGCACGAGCACGATCGAGCCCGGCGTGTGGCCGACGACCTGGACGACCTCGAGCTCGACCTCGCCGAACCGCAGCGTGTCGCCGTCGGCGAGGCGGACGTCCGTAGGCACCGGGATGCCGTCGGCGTCGTCGCGGCCGGCGAACGTGCGGACCACGGTCTCCCTGACGACGTCGTCGAGCGCCGCCCAGTGGTCGGGGTGGCGGTGGGTGGTGACGATGCCGTCGAGCGCCTCGGTCTCGCCGACCAGGTCCATGAGCCGGCCCGGCTCGGCGGCGGCGTCGACGAGCAGCCGCTTGCCGGTGGCGCGGCACTCGAGCAGGTAGGCGTTGTTGCTCATGTCGCCGACCGCGAGCTTGGTGATCGTGAGGTCGGCGAGCTCGCGCACGTCCGCGGGACCTCCGACGGTGACCTGTCCGGTGTACGTCATGGGCCCGACGATAGGCCCGGACGGTGAGTCCGGTCACCTCGTGGGCCGCCACGGGATGTTCTTGTCGGTGGGCGTCGTTAAGGTCGTAGATGCCTCACACCTCTGACCTCAGGAGCCGAGTGAACGACCGCCTCGTCATCGAGGGCGCCCGCGAGCACAACCTCAAGAACGTCTCGCTGGACCTGCCGCGCGACTCCCTCATCGTCTTCACCGGCCTGTCCGGCTCGGGCAAGTCGTCGCTGGCCTTCGACACCATCTTCGCCGAGGGTCAGCGCCGCTACGTCGAGTCGCTGTCGGCCTACGCGCGCCAGTTCCTGGGGCAGATGGACAAGCCGGACGTCGACTTCATCGAGGGCCTGTCGCCCGCGGTCTCGATCGACCAGAAGTCCACCTCGCGCAACCCGCGCTCGACGGTGGGCACGATCACCGAGGTCCACGACTACCTGCGCCTGCTGTTCGCGCGCGCCGGCCGCGCGCACTGCCCCGAGTGCGGCGAGCGCATCTCGAAGCAGACGCCGCAGCAGATCGTCGACCGGGTCATGACGATGGACGAGGGCACCCGCTTCCAGGTGCTCGCGCCGGTCATCCGCGGCCGCAAGGGCGAGTACCTCGAGCTGTTCCGCACCCTGCAGCAGCAGGGCTTCAGCCGCGTCGTCGTCGACGGCGAGGTGCACATGCTCGCCGACGAGCCGCCGAAGCTGGCCAAGACCAAGAAGCACACGATCGACGTCGTCGTCGACCGCCTGCAGGTCAAGCCGACGCAGAAGCAGCGGCTCACCGACTCGGTCGAGACCGCGCTCGGCCTGGCCGACGGCCTGGTGCTGGTCGAGGTGGTCGACCTGCCCGCCGACGACCCGCAGCGCGTCCGCCGGTTCAGCGAGAAGCTGGCCTGCCCCAACGACCACCCGCTGGCCGTCGACGAGCTCGAGCCGCGCTCGTTCTCGTTCAACGCGCCGTTCGGCGCCTGCCCGGTCTGCCACGGCCTGGGCACCCGGCTCGAGGTCGACCCCGAGCTGGTCGTCCCCGACCCGACCAAGACCCTCGCCGAGGGCGCGCTGGCCCCCTGGAGCAACACCCAGTCCAGCGACTACTTCGGGCGCATCCTGCAGGCGCTCGGCGACGAGCTCGGCTTCGACCTCGACACGCCGTTCGAGCGGCTGTCCAAGGACGTCCAGAAGGCCCTGCTGCACGGCCACCCGACCAAGGTGCACGTCCGCTACCGCAACCGGTACGGCCGCGAGCGCTCGTACTACACCTCCTTCGAGGGCGCGATCGGCTACATCGAGCGCCGCCACGAGGAGACCGAGTCCGAGGCGAGCAAGGAGCGCTACGAGGGCTTCATGCGCGAGGTCGCCTGCCCGACCTGCCAGGGCACCCGGCTCAAGCCGGTCATCCTCGCGGTGACCGTCGAGAACCCGGCGGTCGGCGAGAAGAACATCGCCGAGGTCTCCAACCTCTCGATCCGCGAGGCGGCCGAGTACCTGGCCGGCCTGGAGATGAGCCCGCGCGAGAAGCAGATCGCCGCGCAGGTGCTCAAGGAGATCAACGCCCGGCTGAAGTTCCTGCTCGACGTCGGCCTGGACTACCTCTCGCTCGACCGCGCGGCGGGCACGCTGTCCGGCGGCGAGGCCCAGCGCATCCGCCTGGCCACGCAGATCGGCGCCGGCCTCGTCGGCGTCCTGTACGTGCTGGACGAGCCGTCCATCGGCCTGCACCAGCGCGACAACGAGCGGCTGATCCAGACCCTCGTGCGGCTCAAGAACCTGGGCAACACGCTCATCGTCGTCGAGCACGACGAGGACACCATCCGCGCCGCCGACTGGGCGGTCGACATCGGCCCCGGTGCCGGTGAGCGCGGCGGGCACGTCATCGTCTCCGGCCCGGTGGACGAGCTGCTGTCCAGCGAGGACTCGATCACCGGCAAGTACCTGTCCGGCCGGCTCGAGATCCCCGTGCCCGACCAGCGTCGTCCGGCGCAGAAGGGCCGCGAGCTCGTGGTCCGCGGCGCCCGCGAGAACAACCTGCGCAACGTGGACGTGAAGTTCCCGCTCGGCCAGCTCGTCGCCGTCACCGGCGTCTCGGGCTCGGGCAAGTCGACCCTGGTCAACGACATCCTCTACACGTCGCTGGCGCGCTCGATCTACAAGGCGCGGGCCATCCCCGGCCGGCACCGCACGATCGAGGGCACCGACCAGCTCGACAAGATCATCCACGTCGACCAGTCGCCCATCGGCCGCACGCCGCGCTCGAACCCGGCGACCTACACCGGCGTCTTCGACCACGTCCGCAAGCTGTTCGCGCAGACGCCCGAGGCGAAGATGCGCGGCTATCAGCAGGGCCGGTTCTCGTTCAACATCAAGGGCGGACGCTGCGAGGGCTGCTCGGGCGACGGCACGATCAAGATCGAGATGAACTTCCTGCCCGACGTGTACGTGCCCTGCGAGGTCTGCGGCGGCGCGCGCTACAACCGCGAGACGCTCGAGGTGCGCTACAAGGGCAGGACGATCGCCGAGGTCCTCGACATGCCGATCGAGGAGGCCGCGGAGTTCTTCGAGCCCATCACGGTCATCCACCGCCACCTCAAGACGCTCGTCGAGGTCGGCCTGGGCTACGTCCGGCTCGGCCAGCCGGCCACGACTCTGTCCGGCGGCGAGGCCCAGCGCGTGAAGCTGGCCACCGAGCTCCAGCGGCGCAGCACCGGCCGCACGATGTACGTGCTCGACGAGCCCACCACCGGCCTGCACTTCGAGGACATCCGCAAGCTCCTCGAGGTGCTCCACCGGCTCGTCGACCAGGGCAACTCGATCATCGTCATCGAGCACAACCTGGACGTCATCAAGACCGCCGACCACATCATCGACATGGGCCCGGAGGGCGGCAGTGGGGGCGGCACGGTCGTCGTCACCGGCACGCCGGAGAAGGTGGCGGCCACGCCCGAGAGCCACACCGGCCGCTTCCTGGCGCCGCTGCTCGAGCGCGGTCGCGTCCCGGTGGCCTGATGGCCGACCCGGCGACCTACCGGCCCCGGCCGGGGAGATCCCCACCGACCCCGGCGTCTACCGCTTCCGTGACGCCGAGGGTCGGGTCATCTACGTCGGCAAGGCCAAGTCGCTGCGCCAGCGGCTGAACTCCTACTTCGCCGACCTGGCCGGCCTGCACGAGCGCACCCGGCGCATGGTCACCACGGCGGCCGGCGTCGACTGGACGGTCGTCGACACCGAGGTCGAGGCGCTCGCGCTCGAGTACACCTGGATCAAGGAGTTCGACCCGCGGTTCAACGTCAAGTACCGCGACGACAAGTCCTACCCGTGGCTGGCCGTGACCGTGGGGGAGGAGTACCCGCGGGTCCAGGTCATGCGTGGCGCCCAGCGCAAGGGCGTGCGCTACTTCGGCCCGTACGGCCACGCCTGGGCCATCCGCGACACCGTCGACACGCTGCTGCGGGTCTTCCCCATGCGCTCGTGCTCGTCCGGCGTCTTCCGCCGCGCCGCGGCCATCGGGCGTCCGTGCCTGCTCGGCGACATCGGCAAGTGCGCCGCGCCGTGCGTCGGCCGCGTGGACGCCGACGAGCACCGCGACATCGTCGACGACTTCATGGCGTTCATGGGCGGCCAGACGGCCGGCTTCACCCGCGAGCTGGAGCGCAAGATGCGCGACGCGGCGGCCAACCAGGAGTACGAGCTGGCGGCCAAGTACCGCGACGACCTCGGCGCGCTCAACCGCGTCCTGGAGAAGCAGACCGTCGTGCTCGGCGACGGCACCGACGCCGACGTCCTCGGCTTCGAGCTCGACCCGCTCGAGGTCGCCGTGCAGATCTTCAACGTCCGCGGCGGACGCATCCGCGGCCAGCGCGGCTGGGTGGCCGACCGCGCCGACGACGCGCCGCTGCCCGCCAGGGCGCGGCCGGCGTCGTCGTCCCGGTCCCGGGAGACCGGGGTCGGGTTCGCTAGGCTG
>NZ_JBNFNZ010000179.1:0-4683 GCF_057364525.1 Aeromicrobium sp. PFPM2_SD2 | reverse complement strand
GTGCGGCTCCAGCCCGGCCCAGCCAGCGTCCGACCGCCTCCGCCTGCTCGCGTCCGGTCTGCGAGAGCGGCACGTCGGCGTCGCGCTCGGCGACGTCGATGCGCTCCAGCCCGCCGGTCTCGGCGTCGCGCGCCGCGACGTTGCCCGTGCTCTCACCGTGCCGGACCACGCCCAGCCACTCGACTCCACGCATGCGTCCCTTCTACCGGGACGCCGCCTCCTGCGCGACGCGAGCGGCGGAGCGGGCCCCTCCCTCCCGGGCCCGCTCCCCCTCTCGCTGAGCGTGACGCTGTGCCCGCGACACGCCGAGACACGCGGGCAGGACGTCACGCCCAGCGCGGCGGCGGGCTCAGTACGTGTGGAAGCCCGCGCCGGTCTTGCGGCCCAGGCGGCCCTCCTCGACCGCCTTCACCAGGCTCGCGGCGGGCGCCCAGCCCTCGTGGCCGAAGGTCTCGACCAGCGAGTTCTCGATCGCCAGCGAGACGTCGTTGCCCACGACGTCCAGCAGCACGAACGGGCCCATGGGCAGGCCGGCACGGGTCATCGCCGCGTCGATCTCCTCCAGGGACGCCTCGCCGGCGTCCAGCAGGCGCACGGCGTCGTTGAGGTAGGGGAAGAGCAGCGCGTTGACGATGAAGCCGGCCCGGTCGCCGCACGAGACCGGGTGCTTGCCGACGCTCAGGCACAGCGCCCGGACGGTCTCGTCGACCTCCGGCGCCGTCCGGGCGGTCGTGACCACCTCCACCAGCTTCATGAGCGGGGCCGGGTTGAAGAAGTGCATGCCGATGACGTCCTGCGGGCGCGACGTGGCCTCGGCGCACCGGGCGATCGACAGCGACGACGTCGTCGTGGCCAGGATGGCGCCGGGCTTGCAGATCCGGTCCAGGTCGGCGAACAGCTGGAGCTTGACCTCCAGGTCCTCGGCGATCGCCTCCACGACGAGGTCGACGCCGG
The DNA here is from genome assembly GCF_057364525.1 of Aeromicrobium sp. PFPM2_SD2. Taxonomy (NCBI): domain Bacteria; kingdom Bacillati; phylum Actinomycetota; class Actinomycetes; order Propionibacteriales; family Nocardioidaceae; genus Aeromicrobium; species Aeromicrobium sp. PFPM2_SD2. Next base: position 3,729 of record NZ_JBNFNZ010000179.1, on the reverse strand, counting down.
CCAGCGCCTCGCGCTCGGCCGAGCCGCTCAGCCGGCCCAGCACCTCGGCCTTGCCCGCCTCGTCCAGCCGGCCCTTCGCCACCGCCTTGTCGAGGTTCCTCGTCACGGCCTTCAGCACGCCCGCGGTCTTCTCCTCGCTGCGACCGACGTAGACGACGTCGTAGCCGGCCTTGGCGAAGACCTCGACGATGCCGGACGCCATGGTGCCGGTGCCGACCACGCCGACCGACGTGATCTCGTGGCGCAGGGAGGGGGCCGCCGGCTCCTCGGCCGCGTCCTCGGCGAGCGTCGCCCCTCGCTCGGCCAGGTCCTCCAGCAGCGCCGCCGGGACGTGGACGGGGTCGCCGGTCTGCGCGTGCAGCTCCCGCAGCCCGTCGACGACCGTCTTGGCGCCGAGCTCGTCGACCAGGGCCAGGGGGCCGACCGGGTAGCCGCAGCCGAAGCGCATCCCGGCGTCGATGTCGGCGCGCGTGGCGTAGCCCTCCTGCAGCATGGTGGCGGCGTGGTTCAGGTACGGCAGCAGCAGGGTCCGCGCGATGCGTCCGGGCTCGTCGTCGGCGAGGATCGGGCTGGTGTCGGCCATGGTTACTCCTTGGTAAGGGCGAGTCCAGAGCCACGGTAATGAGCGGCGGGACCAGCGCAGGGAGACACAGGTCACAGGTCGGTCCGAGCGGGCCGGCCCGGCCTGCGCGGTCCGGCGTCCGGGCTTTGGCAGGATGGGGCTCGTGAAGACCCGCCTCGCCCTGAGCACCGTGCTCGCCACCGCCGCGCTGACCCTCGCCGCCTGCGGCGACGACAACACCGCGTCCCCGTCCGACCCCGAGACCAGCGCCTCGCCCAGCGCGAGCGCCCCGTCGCCGAGCCGACCGAGCAGCCGACGAGCCCGGCCACCCCCTCCGCCGAGGCCCCCACCGGCATCGCCGCCGAGCTGGTCGGCGACTGGGCCGACGAGAAGCGCGAGTGGGTCCTGCACTTCCAGGACGACGGCACGTTCACGCTCGACGTCGACGGCAACGAGACGACCAGCGGGTCGTTCTCGGTCGACGGCGACGTGGTCACGCTGACCGGCGCCGACGGCAACGACCAGACCGGCACGATCGTGGGCGAGGACCTGGAGTTCCCCTTCGGCACGCTGGTCCGCCAGATCTCGTGAGGATCGTCGTCGCCCGCTGCCAGGTCGACTACGCCGGCCGCCTGGCCGCCCACCTGCCGATGGCCACCCGGGTCATCATGGTCAAGGCCGACGGCTCCGTGCTCGTCCACTCCGACGGCGGCTCCTACAAGCCGCTGAACTGGATGAGCCCGCCGTGCACGCTCCGCGAGGGCGTCACCGAGGACGGCACGATCGAGTGGACCGTCAGCGCCCAGAAGAGCGACGACACCCTGCGCATCCTCATCGAGGAGGTGCTGCACGACACCAGCCACGACCTGGGCGTCGACCCCGGTCTGCGCAAGGACGGTGTCGAGAAGCACCTGCAGGAGCTGCTGGCCGAGCACACGCACGCGCTGGGCGCGGGCATGACGCTGGTGCGGCGCGAGTACATGACGGCGATCGGACCGGTCGACCTGCTCTGCAAGGACCCCGACGGCAAGTCGGTCGCGGTCGAGATCAAGCGCCGGGGCGAGATCGACGGCGTCGAGCAGCTCACCCGCTACCTCGAGCTCATGAACCGCGACCCGCTGCTGGCCCCCGTCCGCGGCGTCTTCGCCGCGCAGGAGATCAAGCCCCAGGCCCGCACGCTGGCCGAGGACCGCGGCATCCGGTGCGTGGTCGTGAACTACGACGAGCTGCGCGGCATCGACGACCCGAGCCTGCGCCTGTTCTGATCCGGCTGGAGCAGGACGCCGACCGGTTCGTCGTCCTGGAGGTCGTCGCGTACGAGTTCGCCGCCCCGTCGGGCGACGAGTACGACGACAACTGGCTCGTGGTCCACGGCCACGTCGTCGCCGACGGCCTGCGCTGGCACTTCCGGGACCCGTGCCTGCTGACCGACGAGGCGGATCGCCTCGGCAGATGGCTGCGGCGCGTCGCGCGCGAGGACGTGCCCGCCGTCGACTTCCTCGAGCCGAACCTCGCGCTGGGCGTCACCGGACGGAGCCCCGACGCCGTCACCATCGCGCTGACCCTGCGCGCCGAGTCGTTCCCGCCCGGGGTCGACGATGCGCAGCGGTGGAGCGGTGGGCACGCGGTGGCGCTCACGCTCTCCCCCGACACCGTGGCGGCCGCGGCGCAGCAGTGGCTCGCCGACCTCGCGCGGTTCCCCCGCCGCGCCTAGCCGCGCGGCCGGCTCAGTGCGGACGCGTCGCGGTCCACGCCCGCTCGTCGGCCAGCAGCCGGCGCAGGAGCGCGCGGTACTGAGCGGCATCGAAGACGAACGTCGGTGGGTCGAGCTCGGACCCGCCGAGGTCGAGGGGCTCGTAGCCGACCTGCCAGGCCACGTCGCGCCACGCCACCGTGCCGTCCGGGGTCGCGACGACCTCGGCCGTGAGCGTCCTGCAGCACAGGTCGAAGCACGTAGGGCAGAACAGCAGCGCGACGCGACCGTCCGGCATCCGCACGACGAACTCCGTGCGTCCCGGCACGTCGAGCAGCACCCGGAGGGACTCCCGGCCGAGCCCGGGTGCCGTCCGCTCGTTCTGCAGCGCGGTCGCCTCGTCGGGGACGCGTCCGTCCACCAACGGCACGTGCTCGCGCAACGGCTCACCGTCGATGGTCCAGTCCAGGAACGTGGTCGTGCGCTCGACGCGGCGCTGACGGAACCAGCCGACCCGTTCGTCCTCGGTGCGGGAGAGAAGGTTCTGCGTCACCGCGAGCTGCGAGACGGGACCGTTCATGACGCGATTCTCCTCCACGAAAAGGCCGGTGGCATTCACGGGCTCATACCCCGTGAATGCCACCGGCTCGTTCATTCTCGACATTCGCGCACGAATGTCGAGGCGACACTCAGTGCGCGGCTTCGAAAGCCTCCAGCACCGAGGCCTTGATGCGTCCGCGGTCGGCCACCTGGTAGCCGTTCGAGCGCGCCCACTCGCGCACCTCGTTCAGCTCGTCGGGCGTCATGCCGGACGCCGAGCGCGTGCTGCCGGACGAGCGGCGCGACGAGCCGTTCGACGCGCGCGCCGGGAGGAGGACACGCGCGTCGCGTGGGCGACCCAGGGGGCCAGCGCGTCGCGCAGCTGCTGTGCGTGCTCGGACTTCAGGTCGATCGTGTAGGCCTGGCCGTCGAGCGCGAACTCGACGGTCTGGGCGTCGCCGTCCTCGAGCACCGTGCCGTCCAGGTCGTCGACGATCTGGACGCGAGTCACCTTCGCCACGAATTACCACCTCGGTCGATATGGGAATGTTTTTCAGGCGGTTCATCATGGCACAGAATGTCGCGTGCGGTCATGACCGGAAAGAACTACCCGGCATTCCCCGAATTGCCCGGAAGGGAATTCAGGACAATTCGAGCGCGGTGAGCACGGGCTCGATCTGCGAATATCGCGCGATCTCGCAACCGTCGGTGCGGGTGAACGTCGCGTCCACGCGTCGTCCGTCCACCGTGCCGGCGACCGTGGCCGTCTCGGGCCCCCCGAACTCCTGCGTGCACGTGCGCCCGGCGGGCACCGGCTCCCACGCCTCGGCGTCGACGCCGGACAGCGCCTCGCACGCGGCCGAGTCGTCCTCGGTACGGCGCACCGCGAGCGACGCGGCGCGAGCCGTCCCGTGCCCGGGTGATCGCCAGTCAC
>NZ_JBNFNZ010000178.1:0-4687 GCF_057364525.1 Aeromicrobium sp. PFPM2_SD2 | reverse complement strand
GACCCGAACGCTCGCCGGCCAGCTGCTGTGCGTGCACGCGGAGCGGGCCACGGTGCGCGAGCGCGAGGAGCGGCTGGTGCGCGCTTCGGCGCGTCCCACCCGACGGCGCCCTCGCGCGCGTCGCGCGCTGGCCACGGACGTGCACGACCTGGACGGCCTGCGGGTGGTCGGCGACCTGCTCGCCGGCGAGCGCGGCTAGGCCGCGTCAGCGCGAGGCGGAGGCGCTGCCCTCCAGGATGGAGCGCCAGGCGGTGACGTTGGGCTTGCGGCGCAGCAGCGCACGGCGCTCACGCTCGGTCATGCCACCCCAGACGCCCCACTCGATCCGGTTGTCGAGCGCCTCGGCCAGGCACTCGGCCCGCACGTCGCACCCGCCACAGATCATCTTGGCCCGGTTCTGCTCGGCGCCACGCACGAAGAGTGCGTCCGAACCACCCCGGCACGCCGCGTTCGCGGCCCAGTTCTCGTTCCACATACAGAGCGTTCCTTCCCCCGAGAGCCCTGTTTCCAGCGGCTGTCCTGCTATTGAGAAAACGTTAAGAAACTTCTCATCGAATCGGGGAGCCCCCGCGGGATCATCTTCCGTAGTCCTTTCGGACTATTTCCGGACGTTCCGGCTGCGGACGACGCGGCGACCTGCCCGCGCTCGTGCGTCACCGCCCTCGCCCGACCACGTACCCTGACTCCATGTCCTGGGACTCGATGCGCGAGCTGATGTCGTCCACCCTCCAGCCGCAGGAGAAGCGCTCCAAGCGCGCGGTCGCGGGGGCGATGGCCCGACTGAGCGTCCTCGCCGGCGTGCTCGTCGCGGCGCTGCTCATCCCGGCCACGACCTTCGTCGCCGTCACCGGCAACGACGTCGCCCAGCGCGCCCTGGAGCTGCCGCTGGCGCTCGAGGAGAACCCGAACCCGCAGACCACGAAGGTCGTCGACGTCGACGGCAAGCTGATCGCCTACTTCTACGAGCAGAACCGCAGCGACGTCCCGCTCGACCAGATCAACGACAACATGAAGAACGCGATCCTGGCCATCGAGGACGTGCGCTTCTACGAGCACGGCGCGCTGGACCTCAAGGGCACGCTGCGCGCCCTGATCAACAACGCCTCCGACGGAAGCACGCAGGGCGGCTCGACCATCACCCAGCAGCTGGTCAAGCTGATCCAGGTGCAGAACGCCACCACCGCCGAGGAGCGCAAGGCCGCGACCGAGAAGTCGGCCACCCGCAAGATCCGCGAGCTCAAGCACGCCATCGCGTACGAGGAGAAGTACACCAAGGACGAGATCCTCGAGCGCTACCTCAACATCGCCTACTTCGGCGACGGCGCGTACGGCGTCTCGGCCGCGGCGCGGCACTACTTCTCGGTCTCGCCCAAGAACCTCAACCCGGCCCAGGCCGCGACCCTGGCCGGCCTGGTGAAGAACCCCAACCAGTACAACCCGCGCACCTACCCCGAGCGGCGCTGCAGCGCCGCAACACCGTGCTCGCGGTCATGGCCCGCTACGGCTTCGTGCCCGAGGAGCAGGCCCGCGACCTGCAGGCGGCCGGCCTCAACCTCAAGCTGACCGCCTTCCCGAACGGCTGCGTCGACTCCGACGCGTCCTTCTCGTGCGACTACGTGCGCCGCTACCTCATGGCCGACAAGGACCTGGGCCGCACCGTCGACGAGCGCCGCGCCCGCCTGGAGCAGGGCGGCCTGACCATCCGCACGACGATCGACCTGTCGATGCAGCGGGCGGCCAACAAGGCCGTCACCAGCACGATCGACGCCAAGGACGGCGTCATCGGTGCGCTCTCGCTCATCGAGCCGGGCACCGGTGCGGTCCGCGCGGTGGCCCAGTCGCGTCCGATGGGCTCGGACGTCAAGAGCGGCCAGTCCTACATCAACTTCGCGGTGCCCAAGAAGTACGGCGACTCCGGCGGCTTCCAGGGCGGGTCGACGTTCAAGTTCTTCACCACCGTCGCGGCGCTCAAGAAGGGCATCGGCGTCGGCAAGACGTACAGCTCGCCGCAGACCATGACGATGCCCGCCGGCAGCTACACCGCCTGCAACGACGGCGGCGTGGGCGAGTGGAAGCTGAAGAACTCCACCGGAGCCGGCACGTTCAACATGTACCGCGGCCTGCGTCAGTCGGTGAACACCTACTACTCCCAGCTCGAGCGCGACGCGGGCCTGTGCAACACGGTCAAGGCCGCGCGCTCCATGGGCATCGACGTCCCCGAGCGGGACGAGGTCGGCCCCTTCACCCTCGGCGTCACGTACATCAGCCCGACCGACCTGGCCGCGGCGTACGCCTCGGCGGCCTCGGGCGCGAGTACTGCGAGCCGATCCCGGTCGCCGAGATCATCGACCGCGACGGCAAGTCGGTCAAGAAGTACTCGCCGACCTGCAAGCGCGTCATGAGCAAGGAGGTCGCGGCCCAGGTCAACGACATCCTGCGCGGCGTGCAGGAACCGGGCGGCTTCGGCTACTCCAACGGCACCGGCCTGCGCATCCCGTCGGCGGCCAAGACCGGTACGACCAACAGCGCGCAGTCGGTCTGGTACATGGGCTACACGCCCGAGCTGGCCACCGCGTCGATGATCTCCGGCGTCACGAAGTCCGGGCGTCCCGCTTCGCTGGTCGGCCGGACCATCAAGGGCTCGCCGGTCAGCTTCAGCGCGGCCGGCGGCTCGTCCCTGGCCGGACCGATGTGGGCCAAGGCCATGCAGAAGATCCAGGACGAGCTGAAGGGCAAGAGCTTCGACAGCCCGCCGCAGCGCCAGCCCTCGAACCCCGCGCCCTCCCAGAGCAGCGGCGGAGGCGGTGGCGGCGGTGGCCGCGACGACGACGACCGCGGCAACCGTGGTCGTGGCCGCGGCGGCGACCGCGACTGACCCGCCGCACGACGCACGAGGCCCCCGGGACGACGTCCCGGGGGCCTCGTCGTGCGTGAGGGGCTAGGCGCCGAGCTGGCGACGCACCTCGGCGGCGACGAACGCGCCGTCCGCGCGCCCGCGGGTCTGCGGCGTGACGACGCCCATGACCTTGCCCATGGCCTTCATGCCCTCGGCGGCGGCGCCGGTCTGCTCGACCGCGACGGTGACGAGCTCGCGGACCTCGTCCTCGGTGAGCTGCTCGGGCAGGTAGTCGGCCAGGATGACCGCCTCGGCACGCTCCTTCTCGGCCAGCTCGGGGCGGTGGCCGTCGTCGAAGGCCTGCGCCGCCTCCTTGCGCTTCTTGGCCTCGGAGGTGAGGACGGCCAGGACGTCGTCGTCGCTGAGCTCGCGGGCCTGCTTGCCGGCCACCTCGGCGTTGGTCACGGCGGTGAGGGCCATGCGGAGCACGGACGACCGCAGCGAGTCGCGGGCCTTCATGGCGTCGGTGAGGTCGGAGCGGAGCCGGTCCTTGAGCGCAGACATGGCACCAGTCTCCCACCCCGCCGCGCGAGGGCGCCCCGACCGGCCCTGTGGTTGGCTGGCGCCATGCACGCTCGTCCCCTGCTGTGGCCGCTCGCGCTCGGCGGCGCCGTCCTCACCTGGTCGGTGCTCGAGACCCGCTCGTTCGTCCTGCGCCGGGCCGAGGTGCCCGTGCTGCCGGCCGGCTCGGAGCCGCTGCGGGTGCTGCACCTGTCGGACACCCACATGACGCCGGGCCAGCGGGTGAAGCAGGACTGGCTGCGCGGGCTGGCGTCGTCGCTGCGCCCGGACCTCGTGGTCTCGACCGGCGACAACCTGTCGCACCGCGCCGCCGTGCCGGCCGTCCTGGACGCCTACGGCGAGCTCCTCGACGTCCCCGGCGTCTTCGTCTTCGGCTCCAACGACTACTACTCCCCCGTGCCGCCCAACCCGCTGATGTACCTGCGCGGCGGCACCGGCGGGCCGCGTCCGCGCGAGAAGGACCTGCCCTGGCGCGAGCTGCGTGACGCGTTCACCGCTCGCGGCTGGACCGACCTGACCAACCGGCACGCCTCGCTCGAGGTCGCCGGGCGCCGGATCGCCTTCGTCGGCGCGGACGACCCCCACCTGGGCTACGACGAGCTGGACGACGTCCCGGCCGACGCGTCGGCCGACCTCGCGGTCGGCGTCGTCCACGCGCCGTACCTGCGCGTGCTGGACCGCTGGACGTCCTCGGGCTACCCGCTGATCATCGCCGGCCACACCCACGGCGGACAGCTGCGCGTCCCCGGCTACGGCGCCCTGGTGACCAACTGCGACCTCGACCGGGCCCGCGCCCGGGGGCTGCACCGGCACCACGTCGAGGGCGTGGACTCGTCCTGGCTGCACGTCTCGGCGGGCCTCGGGACGTCCCCGTACGCCCCCGTGCGGCTCGCATGCCGACCCGAGGCAACCCTGCTCACCCTGGCTGCTGTAGACTCGTCGAGGTCGTGATCACGGGTCACCGGGATCGACCACCGGGGTGTGGCGCAGCTTGGTAGCGCGCGTCGTTCGGGACGACGAGGCCGCAGGTTCAAATCCTGTCACCCCGACCAGCACGAAGGGCTCCTGCCGCGAGGCAGGGGCCCTTCGTCGTTCGTCCGCCACCCCGTGAAGCGCGACGTGTGCTGTGACACACTCGCCTGCATGAGCGAGACCCCTCCGACCCGCAAGGTCGTCCGGCGGGTCGTCCGCAAGCCCGTCGTCCTGCCCGGCGAACGACCCTCCGCCGAGGCCGCCGCCACGACCACCACGGTCCCCTCCCGCGCCGGC
>NZ_JBNFNZ010000177.1:0-4689 GCF_057364525.1 Aeromicrobium sp. PFPM2_SD2 | reverse complement strand
CGGCCGCCGACCACGACGCTGACCGCGGCCCCCGGGCTCGGCCCCGGAGCCGACCAGTACGGCCATGACCTCGAGCACCGGCTCGAGGCCGGGGGCGCACGCGCGTACGTCAGCATGCCCGGGACGCTACCGCGCCGGCACGGCCCCGGAGGCCACGAACCTGGGGGTCGGCCGGGGCGGGTCAGTGGTCGCCGAGCTCGTCGACCGACAGCTGGCGCGGGTCGTGCATGCCCGAGCGGTACGCGTTGCGGGCGACCATGTGCGCGGCGACCGGGGCCGTGACCAGCTGGAAGACCGCGACCAGGGCGACCATCGCGACGACGGTCAGGGTGTGGAAGTGCACGGCGATGCCCGACAGGATCAGCAGCAGGCCGACCGTCTGCGGCTTCGTGGCCGCGTGCATCCGGGTGAGGACGTCGGGGAAGCGCACCAGCCCGATCGCGGCGGTGAGCGACATGAGGGACCCGGCGACGAGCAGCGTGCCGGCGACGACGTCGGTCATGCGTCCTCCTCGGAGCGGACGGCGAAGCGCGCGACGGCCACCGAGCCCAGGAAGCCGACCAGCGCGAGGGCGACCAGGATCGGCAGGGTCAGCGTGCGGTCGTTGGCCACGGCCTCGATGCCGATGGCGGCCGCGACCATCGCGATGAACGTGTCGGTGGCGACGGCGCGGTCGAGCATGGACGGACCGCGGACGATGCGGACGACCGTGATGAGCGCGCTGAGCCCCAGGATCGCGGTGCAGACGACGGCGACGGTGGTCATGCGTCCTCCTGGCGACGGTGGGCCTGCGTGTCGGCGTCGGTGGCGAACGCGCGCAGCACGCGCTCCTCCTGGCGCCGCGCGACCTCGTGCGCGTGCCGGACGGCCTCCTCGTCGCCGCCCTCGAGCACGTGCAGCCACAGGACGCCGGCGTCGGGGTCGGTCTCCACCAGCAGCGAGCCCGGGACGAGCGAGATCATCTCGGCGATCTGGGTCATGACCAGCTCCGAGCGCGTCTCCAGCTGCACCTCGATGATCGCGCTGCGCGGAGGGCGCCGGGGACGCACCGCCAGCCAGGCCACCTGCACGCTGGCCCGCAGGACGTCCGCGAAGAAGCGCACGGTCAGGACGACGAACGCCCAGGGCCGGAACGTCACGTCCCAGGCCATCGTGGGGAACGGGAAGACGGTCATCGCCAGGACCGAGACGAGCAGGCCGCCCACGACGGCGAGCGGCGTCACCGAGCCCAGAGCATGAGCCACAGGACGGTGAGCCCGGCGGTGAACAGCAGCCGCGCGGTCATCGGTCGCTCCCCAGCACGGTCTCGACGTAGGGGCTGCGGTCCATGACCTCGGCCGCGGCGCGCTCGGTGAGCGAGAACAGCGGGCCGGCGAGCACGGTCAGGGCCAGGCCGACGGCCACCAGGAGCAGGGTCGGGACGGCCATCGAGCGCGGCAGCCGGGTGTCCTGGACCGCCTCGACGATGTCGGACGTGCGCAGGTCGCCGGCGGCCGGGCGGGCGTGGCCGTGCAGCGAGTCGGTGTGGTCGCGGTCGACCGTCTCCTCGGGCATCGGCTGCCAGAAGGCGCGGTTCCAGGCCTTGGCCACGGCCCACAGGGTCAGCAGGCTGGTCAGGATGGCGACCCCGATCGCGAGCCCGGCCAGGAACCCCGGGACGTCCGCGGTGGCCTGCACGAGCGCGAGCTTGCCCAGGAAGCCCGACAGCGGCGGGATGCCGGCCAGGTTCATCGCCGGGACGAAGAACATCACCGCGAGCACCGGGGCGGCCCGGGCCAGCCCGCCGAGCTTGTCGAGGCTGGTGGTGCCGCTGCGGTACTCGATGAGGCCGGCGACCAGGAACAGCGTCGTCTGCACGGTGATGTGGTGGGCGACGTAGAAGATCGACCCGGTCAGGCCGAGCTCGGTGCCGACGGCCACGCCCAGCAGCATGTAGCCGATGTGGCTGACCAGCGTGAACGACAGCAGACGCTTGATGTCGGACTGCGCGACGGCGCCGAGGATGCCGACGAGCATCGTGAGGATGGCCGCCCACATGAGCAGGTCGTTCATGCCCGAGTCGGGGAAGACCAGCGTCTGCGTGCGGATGATCGCGTAGACGCCGACCTTGGTGAGCAGGCCCGCGAACACGGCGGTCACGGGAGCCGGCGCGGTCGGGTAGGAGTCCGGCAGCCAGGCCGACATCGGGAAGACCGCGGCCTTGATCGCGAACACCGACAGCAGCAGCAGCTGCAGCACGTGCTGGACCGGCAGCGAGACGTCGGGCATGCGCAGCGCGAGCTCGGCGAAGTTCACCGTGCCGCACGCGGCGTAGACGCAGGCGATGGCGACCAGGAACAGCACCGACGACAGCAGGCTGACGACGATGTAGATGGTGCCCGCCCGCACGCGCGCGTCCGTGCCGCCCAGGGTGATGAGCACGTAGGACGACACGAGCAGGATCTCGAAGCCGACGAACAGGTTGAACAGGTCGGCCGACAGGAAGGCGTTCGAGACGCCCGCGCTCAGCACGAGGAAGGTGGGGTGGAACACCGACAGCGGCGTCGCACGGCCGTACTCGGCCACGCCCTGGCCCAGCGAGTACAGCAGGACGCAGAGGGTGACCACGGCCGAGACGAGCAGCAGCAGGGCGGACAGCCGGTCCGCGACCAGGCTGATGCCGATGCCCGCGGGCCACCCGCCCACGTCCACCGACTGCGGGCCGACGGTGTCGGCCCGGTGCAGCAGGAAGCCGGCGACGGCGACGACGAGTGCCAGCACGATCACCGAGACGAGGCGCTGGGCCGCGGCGGAGCGACCGAGCACGAGGCACAGCCCGGCGCCGAGCAGCGGCATGATCACCGGCAGCAGCACGACCTGGTCGATCACTGGTCGGCTCCTTCCTCGTCGGGCACGGCCCCGGGGGCGGCCTCCTCGAACGTGGAGGAGACCTCGTCGCGCTCCGCCCGGCGGCGGATGAGGTCGTCCTCGACGTCGTCCTGGACGTCGTCGGTGCCGCGCAGCTGCCAGGCCCGGTAGGCCAGGGCCAGGCCGAACGCGGTGGTGCCGAGCGTGATGACGATGGCGGTCAGCGCCATCGCCTGGGGGAGCGGGTCGGCCATCTTCTCGTCGCTCAGCCCGACGATGGGCGGCGCGCGGCCGGGCCGGAGACGAGCAGCAGCAGGATGTTGACCGCGTTGCCCAGCAGGACGAAGCCGACCAGGATGCGCGACAGGCTGCGCTCGAGGATGAGCGTCACGCCGCAGGCGACGAGCACGCCGACCAGCAGGACGAGGGTCAGGCTCGGGGTCACGGGCCCACCTCCGTGAAGAAGAGCGCACGGTACGGAGGCGTGCCCGTGACGGTGCTGATGGTTCCCTCGCTCCGCTCGGTCACGATCTCGCCTCCTCGTTCTCGGTGTCGGCCGCGTCAGCCGCGTCGTCCTCGTCGCGCTCGCGCTCGAGGTCGCGGTCGATGCCGCCGCCGAGGCTGCGCAGCACGTCCAGCGCGAGGCCGACGACGACCAGGTAGACGCCGAGGTCGAAGAAGACCGAGGTCACCAGGTGCAGGGTGCCGAGCACCGGGATGTGGACGTCGATGATCGCGCTCTGCAGCACGCCGCCGCCGAGCAGCGTCGGCAGCAGCCCGGACGCGGCGGCCAGCGCGAGGCCGACGCCGAGCACGACGCCCGCGTCGATCGGGGCGGCGGCGTCGAGCTCACGCCGGCCGCCGGCGAGGTAGCGCAGCATGAGCGCCAGGCCGGCGACCAGGCCACCGGCGAAGCCGCCGCCGGGCAGCTCGTGCCCGACGAGCGTCAGGTAGACCGAGAAGACGATCACCGCGTGGAAGACCAGGCGGGTGACGACCTCGAAGACGATCGAGCGGCGCTCCGGCGGCAGGCTGGGGTTGCGCAGCCAGGCCGACTCGTGGCCGGGACGCTGCGTCGTGGGCAGCGTCGCGCGGTCGGTGATGAGGAAGATCAGGCTGGCGATGCCCGTGGCGGCCACGACGAGGACCGACAGCTCGCCGAGGGTGTCCCAGGCCCGGATGTCGACCAGGGTCACGTTGACGATGTTCGAGCCGCCGCCGTACTCCTTGGCCGGCTTGGCGAACCCGTCGGAGATCGGGTCGGCCACCCGGGCGCCGGACGCGACGTAGGCCAGGCCGGCGACGAGCGCGCCGCTGAGCACACCGATCGCGACCCGCACCCAGCGCGAGAGCGTGAACGGGCGGGTCGAGAAGTGCTGGGGCAGGCGGCGCAGCACGAGCACGAAGGTCACCAGCACGAACGTCTCGACGAGCACCTGCGTCAGCGCCAGGTCGGGGGCGCCGTGCAGGTCGAACAGCAGCGCGGTGCCGTAGCCCGTGATGCCGGCGAGCAGCACCGCCCGCAGGCGACGGCGCGAGCGCACGGTCATCACGGCGGCGATGGCCATGACGACCGCCACCACGACCTGGGCGGGGGAGTCGGCGACCCGCACGTCCACCCGGTTCCAGGCCAGCACGAGGGCGGTGCCGGGCACGGCGGCGAGGACGATGAGGATCGAGCGAGGTAGAAGGGCAGCGAGCCACGCTGGCTGCGACCGGTCAGCTCGATCGCCAGACGGTCGACGCCGCGCAGCACGAGCTGGTAGGCGCGCTCGGCGTCGGGCATCGGCACGCGGTCGACGACCGCGTGCTGCGCGGCGGCCACCGGGTGCCGCGCGACGA
>NZ_JBNFNZ010000176.1:0-4744 GCF_057364525.1 Aeromicrobium sp. PFPM2_SD2 | reverse complement strand
GCGGGCCGTCGTCGCCGAGCTCGAGACCGGACGCCTGGTGCAGGTGCCGGTCGAGCTCGACCTCCGCCGTCCGCTCACCGCCGTCTGGCGGGCCGAGGAGCGGCTGCCGGACGCGGTCGGCGACCTCGTGCTGGTGGCCGTCGAGGCCACCCGGACCCCCTAGACGACGACGCCCCCGACCGGGTGGTCGGGGGCCCGTCGTCAGGCGGTCCTGGCGAGCAGCGGCTCAGCGCTCCTCTTCACCGCGGCTCCGCGCTTCTGCACGTCGCCGCAGCGGCTCAGCGCTCCTCGGTACCAGCGCTACGCCGCTGACTCAACACGCCGAGGTGCTCAGCGCTCCTCTTCACCGCGGATGAACGCCTCGAGGCTCGCGCGACCGTGGTCGTCGGCGCGCTGCACCGGCGGGCTCTTCATCAGGTAGGACGAGGCGCTCAGCAGGGCGCCGCCGATGCCGCGGTCCTTGGCGATCTTCGCCGCGCGGATGGCGTCGATGATGATGCCGGCCGAGTTCGGCGAGTCCCAGACCTCGAGCTTGTACTCCAGGTTCAGCGGCACGTCGCCGAAGGCGCGGCCCTCGAGCCGGACGTACGCCCACTTGCGGTCGTCCAGCCAGGCGACGTAGTCGCTCGGGCCGATGTGGACGTTGCGGTCGTGGACCTTGCCCGACAGCTCGCCGGTGAGGTTCGAGGTGACGGCCTGGGTCTTGGAGACCTTCTTGGACTCCAGGCGCTCGCGCTCGAGCATGTTCTTGAAGTCCATGTTGCCGCCGACGTTGAGCTGGTACGTGCGGTCCAGCGTGACGCCGCGGTCCTCGAACAGCTTGGCCATGACGCGGTGCGTGATGGTCGCGCCGACCTGGCTCTTGATGTCGTCGCCGATGATCGGGACGCCGGCGTCCTCGAACTTCTGGGCCCACTCGGGGTCGGAGGCGATGAAGACCGGCAGCGCGTTGACGAACGCCACGCCCGCGTCGATCGCGCACTGGGCGTAGAACTTGTCCGCCTCCTCCGAGCCGACCGGGAGGTAGGAGACGAGCACGTCGGCCTGCGTGTCCTTGAGCACCTGGACGACGTCGACCGGGTCGGCGGCCGACTCCTCGATCGTCTCCAGGTAGTACTTGCCCAGGCCGTCGAGCGTGTGCCCGCGCTGGACCTCGACGCCGAGCGTCGGGACGTCGCAGATCTTGATCGTGTTGTTCTCCGAGGCGCCGATGGCCTCCGAGAGGTCCTTGCCGACCTTCTTGTCGTCGACGTCGAACGCGGCCACGAACTGGACGTCCTTGACGTGGTACTCGCCGAACTGGACGTGCATCAGGCCGGGCACCTGGCCGTCGGCCGGGGCGTCCTTGTAGTACTCCACGCCCTGGATGAGGGACGTCGCGCAGTTGCCGACGCCCACGATCGCTACTCGTACCGAACCCATGGGTCCTCCGTGTTACTCGTTGACGGTGTCGTCGGGACGCGACGGCAGCTCGGCCGCCCGCTCCCGGTCGATGAGCTCGGTGAGCCATCGGATCTCGAGCTCGGCGAGCTCGAGACGGTGTCGCTGGCGCTCGAGGCGGTAGGCGTCCTTGCCCCGCCGGCGCGTCGTGTACGCGCGGCGGACCCGCTCCAGCTTCTCCTCCAGGCGAGCCCGGCGGCCCTCCAGCACGCGGATGCGCGTGGCGACCGCGACCCGGGAGAAGAACGCGAACCGCACGTCGAAGCTCTCGTCGTCCCACGTGCTCGGCCCGGCGTCCTCCAGCAGCTCGGCGAAGCGGTCCTTCCCCTCGCCGGTGAGCTGGTAGACGATGCGGGCCTTGCGCCCGCGGGCGAGCACGTCCGGCTCGGGCAGCGCGGGCGTCTCGGCCTGGATGTAGCCGGCCGCCACGAGCGCCTTGAGGGTCGGGTAGAGCGTGCCGTACGACAGCACGCGCCCCCAGCCGAGGACGATGTTGAGCTCCTTGCGCAGCTCGTACCCGTGCATGGGCGCCTCGTGCAGCAGGCCCAGGACGGCCAGCTCCAGCGCGTTGCTCCGTCGTGCCACGTCCTGCTCCTCCCCGCGATGCGTCCAGCGCGTTATATCGAGACGATACATCGAACGGGTGTGTTCGGGAACACCCCACGCTCACGACTCCCGCTTTTGTGGGTCGATCCGCCACACTGGACCGGATGTCGTGCCCGTCCACCGGCGGGCGCGGCCCTGTGCAACGTCCTCGAACGATGGAGATGCTCGGAGTGAAGAAGCTCGCGCGCAAGATCAGCGGCACCGACAAGGCGTGGTGGGTCTCGACCCTGCGCTGGCTCGCCGTGCTCTTCTCCCTGGGGCTCGTCCTGGGCCTCGGCACGCTGTTCGCGCTCTACCAGCTCATCGAGGTGCCCAGCGCCAACGCGGACTTCAAGACGCAGACGACGAAGGTCTTCTACAGCGACGGCAAGTCCCAGATCGGCAGCTTCGCGACGCAGGACCGCGAGTCGATCGACCTCGAGCAGATGCCCGAGAGCATCCGCGCCGCGGTCATCGCCGCCGAGGACCGCACGTTCTACGACAACGAGGGCATCGACCTCAAGGGCATCCTGCGCGCGGTGCGCAACAACACCACGAGCGGCGAGATCCAGAGCGGCGGCTCGACGATCACCCAGCAGTACGTGAAGGTGCTCTACCTCAACCAGGAGCGCTCCTACAGCCGCAAGGTGAAGGAGGCGATCCTGTCGCTGAAGATCTCGCGCCAGCAGAGCAAGGAGGAGATCCTCGAGGGCTACCTCAACACGATCTACTTCGGCAACGGCGCGTACGGCATCCAGGTCGCGTCCAAGACGTACTTCGGCCACGACGCCTCCGACCTGGACGTCGACGAGGCCGCGGCGCTGGCCACGGTCATCAACAACCCCAGCTACTACGACCCGTACGCCGACGACGTCGAGACGCGGATGATGCCGCGCTACCGCTACGTCCTGTCCGGCATGCTCAAGGCCGGCGCGATCAGCCAGGCCGACTACGACAAGTACGCCGAGAAGCTGCCCGTCTTCAAGAAGAAGACCAACAGCAGCCGCTACAAGGGCAGCAAGGGCTTCCTGCTCGACCTGGTCCGCAAGAAGCTCGTCGCCCTCGGCTACACCGACGCCCAGATCGACGGCGGCGGCCTGCGCATCGTCACCACCTTCGACCGCAAGATGCAGAAGGCGGCCGTGGAGACGGTCAAGGAGCAGCGCCCCGACGGGCTCAAGGAGCTGCACCAGGCGCTGGTCTCCATCCAGCCCGGCACCGGCGCGGTCAAGGCCATGTACGGCGGCGACGACTTCCTCAAGAGCCAGCTGAACTGGGCGACCCTCGGCGCGCAGCCCGGCTCGACGTTCAAGGTGTTCGGCGTCGTCGCGGCGCTCGAGAACGGCTACAGCCTGCAGACCCAGCTCGACGGCAACTCGCCCTACCGCCTGCCCGGCAGCGACGTGACCATCGGCAACCAGGGCGACTCGGGCGGCCAGTCGTTCGGCAACGTGTCGCTGGAGCGTGCCACCGAGGAGTCGATCAACACCGCGTTCGTCGACCTCACCGTCCAGATGGACGACGGGCCGGACAAGATCGTCCGCGCCGCGCGTGACGCCGGCGTCAGCGAGCGCGCGCTCAAGGTCTACGACGACGAGAACGTCCGCGGCGTCGTCACGTCGCTGGGCACCGAGGTCATCCCGACCGTCGACATGGCCAACGCCTACGCGACGCTCGCCGCCGAGGGCAAGCGCTCGGAGTGGCACGTCATCCGCCGGGTCGAGTCCGGCGACAAGCAGGTGCTCTACAAGCACGAGGCCAAGCCCAAGCAGTCCATCGACAAGGACGTCGCCGCCGACACGCTCAAGGCCCTGCAGGGCGTCGTGAGCAACGGCACCGGCACCAACGGGCGCACGGTCTGCCCGACCGCCGGCAAGACCGGCACGGCGACCGCCGGCCCGCGCAAGGACCAGCACGTCTCCTCGTCCTGGTTCGTCGGCACGACGCCGAAGCTCACCACCGCGGTCATGTACAACCGCGGCAAGGGCAACGAGGACCTCGAGGGCTACATGCCGACGTTCTACGGCGGCCAGTACCCGGCCAAGACGTTCGCGGCCTACATGAACGAGGTGCTGGACTCCGACAACTGCGGCAGCTTCCCGCCGCCGGCCAACATCAAGGCCGACAAGGGCACGACGTACGTCGCGCCGGCGCCGACCTGCGGCGAGGGCGAGCGCTACAGCAAGTCCGCCGGGTCGTGCGTCAGTGACACGCCCGAGTGCGGCGACGGCGAGCGCTACAGCAAGAGCCGCGGCAAGTGCGTCGAGGAGGAGGAGGACAAGCCGAAGCCCACGCCGACGCGCAAGACCCCGACTCCGACGCCGACGCGTCCGACCCCGACCGGCGGGACCGCCACCCCGCCGACGCTGCCGGAGGACCCGGAGACCCCGCCGGCTACTGGCGGCGGCAGCGGCACGGGCAGTGGCACGGGCGGCGGAGGCGCCGCGCCGGGCCAGTAGGTCAGTCGATCACCACGCGTCGAAGGACGCCGTGGTGAACCGCACCGAGGCGGTGACTCGTCGCCGACGGCCGGCGGGGTCGCCGACTCGGGCAGCAGCACGAGGCTCACCTGCATGTGCGGCGGCTCGGCGAACCAGCGCTGGCGTCCGCCCACGACGAACGGCGACAGCGACAGGCCGGCGCCTCGAGGCGCCACGGGCCAGCGACTTGCCGCGCTGGACGACGCCGGCGACCGCCTTGGGCGCCTCCAGGCCGATGC
>NZ_JBNFNZ010000175.1:0-4752 GCF_057364525.1 Aeromicrobium sp. PFPM2_SD2 | reverse complement strand
GGTCGAACAGCGCCAGCACCGGCACGACGCGCTGACGTCCGGGGCGCCGGGCGCCGTGGTCGTGGCCGCCGAGCCGGGCCTGGACGTGCCGCTGTTCGACGAGCGCGGACTGGTCGAAGGACGGGCGACGGCGTACGTCTGCCGGCGGTTCGTGTGCGACCGGCCCGTGACGTCGGCCGAGGAGCTCACCGCCCTGCTCCGCGGCTGAGCGCGTTCGACGGGCTCAGTGCTCAGGGCGGGGCGGCTCAGTAGCCGCTGTACGCGGCGATGCTCACGCCGATGTAGTGCACGATGAACGCCAGGATCGTGAACGTGTGGAACACCTCGTGGAAGCCGAACCAGCGCGGCCACGGGTTGGGCTTCTTGAAGCCGTAGACGATGGCGCCGAGGGTGTAGAGACCGCCGCCGACGAGCATCAGCACGAACACCGACGTGGGCGCCTCGCGGGCGAACTCGGGCAGGTAGATGACCGCCGCCCAGCCGAGCGCCAGGTACAGCGGCACGTACAGCCAGCGCGGGGCGCCGACCCAGAAGATGCGGAAGAACACGCCCAGCAGCGCGCCGCCCCACACCAGCGACAGCATCACCACCGCGTGGTCGGGCTCGAGCAGCATGAGCGAGAACGGCGTGTACGAGCCGGCGATGAGGATGAAGATGTTGGCGTGGTCGAAGCGCTTCCAGACCACGCGAGCCTGGTCCGACCACGTGCGCGTGTGATACAGCGCGCTGACCGTGAACAGCAGCAGCGCCGACACCATGAAGACGGCCGCGCCGACCCGCACGCGGGTGTCGTCGGCGAGCACCAGCAGCACGACGAAGCTGAAGAACGCCAGGGGCGAGGTGGCCGCGTGCAGCCAGCCGCGAAGGCGCGGCTTGATCTCCTGCGCGGTGTCCCGGAGGCGGTCGCCGAGCTCGTGGGCGGCGTCCGGCGTCCTGGTCTCTGGCATGGCCCTAGAGTAGCCCGCATGGGCCTGAACCACCTCGTCTACCAGCTGTACGAGCGCAGGCTCCAGCGCGAGCTCCGGCCCGACCGCGTGCCTCGCCACGTGGGGGCGATCGTCGACGGCAACCGGCGGTGGGCGAAGGGTGCCGGGGCCGATCTCGTGGGCGGCTACCAGGCCGGTGCGGACAAGATCGTGGAGTTCGTCGGCTGGTGCGACGAGCTGGGGATCGAGATCGTCACGCTGTGGGTGCTGTCCACCGACAACCTGCACCGTCCCGCTGACGAGTTGCGCGGGCTGCTGGCCGTCATCGAGCGGCTGACCGAGACCCTGGCCAGCACCGGACGCCGCCGGGTGCAGCTGCTCGGCAGCCTGGACCTGCTGCCGCCCGAGACCGCCGCCCGGCTCAAGCACAGCGCCGACTCCACGAGCGCCGTCGAGGACTCGGTGGTCAACATCTGCGTCGGCTACGGCGGACGCCAGGAGCTCACCGACGCCATCCGCTCGCTGCTCCTCACCGAGGCGGAGGCCGGACGCACGCTGACCGACGTCGCGCACACGCTCGACGTCGACGACATCGCCGAGCACCTCTACACCAAGGCATGCCCGACCCGGACCTCGTCATCCGCACGTCCGGCGAGCAGCGGCTGTCCGGCTTCCTGCTGTGGCAGAGCGTCCACTCGGAGTTCTACTTCTGCGACGCGCTGTG
The DNA here is from genome assembly GCF_057364525.1 of Aeromicrobium sp. PFPM2_SD2. NCBI lineage: Bacteria > Bacillati > Actinomycetota > Actinomycetes > Propionibacteriales > Nocardioidaceae > Aeromicrobium > Aeromicrobium sp. PFPM2_SD2. Next base: position 3,102 of record NZ_JBNFNZ010000175.1, on the reverse strand, counting down.
GCCGGCGTTCCGCCGCGTCGACTTCCTGCGCGCCCTGCGCTCCTACGCCGGGCGCGAGCGCCGCTTCGGCCGCTGACTGTTCACGCGACCGAAACCTGCGACACGCCGGCAATGCCGGGGCGCGCCGCGCCGCGGTCGTACGTTCGTCCTGTGACGCCCGCCCCGGAGCCGAAGGTTCTGGTCCCCCCTACCGAGTAAGGGGACCGGCGAGGGCGCGCGCGGGTCCCACGAGGAGCACATCGTGGCCGACAGCATGAGCACCCCTCGCACGTACGTCCTGGACACCAGCGTCCTGCTGGCCGACCCGGGCGCCGTGACCCGCTTCCACGAGCACGAGGTGGTCATCCCCGTCGTGGTCATCACCGAGCTGGAGGCCAAGCGCCACCACCCCGAGCTGGGCTACTTCGCCCGCCAGGCGCTGCGCCTGCTGGACGACCTGCGCACCCAGCACGGCGGCCTGGACCGGCCGCTGCCGATCGGGGTCGAGGGCGGCACCCTGCGGGTCGAGCTCAACCACGTGGACTCCTCGTCCCTGCCGGCCGGCTTCCGGCTCGGCGACAACGACACCCGCATCCTGTCGGTGGCCAAGAACCTGGCCGACGAGGGACGCGACGTCACGCTCGTCTCCAAGGACCTGCCGATGCGGGTCAAGGCCTCGGCGTCGGGCCTGACCGCCGAGGAGTACCGCGCCGAGCTCGCCGTCGAGACCGGCTGGACCGGCATGGTCGAGCTCGAGGTCGACGCGCTGGACCTGGACGACCTGTACGCCCACGGCCGCATCGACCTGGAGGCCGCGCGCGAGCTGCCGACCCACACCGGGCTGGTGCTGCTCAGCGACAAGGGGTCCGGCCTGGGACGCGTGACCGCCGACAAGCAGGTGCAGCTGGTGCGCGGCGACCGCGAGGCGTTCGGCGTCCACGGCCGCTCGGCCGAGCAGCGCGTCGCGCTCGACCTGCTGCTCGACCCGGAGGTGGGAATCGTCTCGCTCGGCGGCCGCGCCGGCACGGGCAAGTCGGCCATGGCGCTGTGCGCCGGGCTCGAGGCGGTCATGGAGCGCCACCAGCACAAGAAGGTGGTCGTATTCCGTCCGCTGTACGCCGTCGGCGGCCAGGAGCTCGGCTACCTGCCGGGCAGCGAGTCCGAGAAGATGGGCCCCTGGGCGCAGGCGGTGTTCGACACCCTCGGGGCGGTCGCCAGCGAGTACGTCGTGGAGGAGATCGTCGAGCGCGGGATGCTCGAGGTGCTGCCCCTGACGCACATCCGCGGACGCTCGCTGCACGACGCGTTCGTCATCGTCGACGAGGCCCAGTCGCTGGAGCGCAACGTCCTGCTGACCGTCCTGTCGCGCATCGGGGCCAACTCCAAGGTCGTCCTCACCCACGACTCGCGCAGCGCGACAACCTGCGGGTGGGCCGCTACGACGGCGTCGTCGCGGTGGTCGAGAAGCTCAAGGGCCACCCGCTGTTCGCGCACGTGACGCTCAGCCGCTCCGAGCGCTCGCCCGTGGCCGCGCTGGTCACCGAGATGCTGGAGGACGTCAGCCTCTGACGACCGGGTCCCGCTCCGGGTCGCCGCCGACGACCCGGAGCGGGCCCTCGTCCGGGGTCGGTGGCTCGAACGTGTCGTGGTGGCGCGCGACGACGTCCTCGTCCAGCACCAGGTCGTCGGCGTCGCGTCCCCGGCGGGCGCGGACGCGGGCCAGCGCGGTCTCGCGGTCGGTGGCCAGGTAGATCGTCTCGGGCACGACGCCGGTCGGGGCCAGCAGGGCGCGGTAGTCATCGCGCAGGGCGCGGGTGGCGAAGCAGAAGTCGAGCACGACGTCGCGGCCGGCCACGACGAGCGTCAGCAGCCGGGCGCGCAGCTCGGCCTCGATCTCGCGCCCGACCTCGACCGGCACCGGGGCCGTGGTGATGCCCCGGCGCCAGGCCTCCTGGTCGAACGACAGCCGCACCATGCCGCGACGCTCCAGGTCGCGGGCCACGGTCGACTTGCCGGACCCGGACGGCCCGCACATGAAGACGACGCGTCCCATGGCCGGAGCCTACGTCGGGGCCGGACGCACGTGACAGGATCGGGGACGATGAGCGCCTCGACCACCGGACGCGTGCGCCGCGGGGACCGCGTGGCCGCCGTGGCGCCGCTCGCCGTGGCCGTGCTGACGAGCCTGGCGCTGGCGGTGCTCTCGCTGCGCCGCTTCGCCCGCTACGAGCCGGCGTCCTGGGACAACGCGATCTTCGAGCAGGCGCTGCGCTCGTACGCCGAGCGCGGCTGGCCGCTGGTCGAGATCAAGGGGCCCGGCTACAACCTGCTCGGCGACCACTTCCATCCCCTGCTCGCCGCGCTGGCCCCCGTCTACGCCCTCGTGCCGTCCGCGCAGACCCTGCTCGTGGCCCAGGTCGTGCTGATCGGCGTCGGCGTCGCGGTGGTCGGACGTCTGGCGGCGCGGGAGCTCGGCCCCTGGTCCGGCGTGGCCGTCGCCTTCGCGATGGGGGTGTCGTTCGGCGTCCAGTCGGCGGTGGTGGCCGACTTCCACGAGGTGGCGCTCGGGGTGCCGCTGCTGGCCCTCGCCGGTGCCGCCTACGTGCGTCGCGACTGGCGTGCCGTCGCGCTGTGGTCGCTGCCGCTGCTGCTGGTCAAGGAGGACCTGGGACTCACCGTCGCCGTGATCGGGGCGGCCGTGTGGCTCGGCGGCGCCCGGCGCCTCGGCGCGGTGCTGGCCGCGGTCGGGGTGCTCGGCTGGCTGCTGGTCGTCACGGTGCTGCTGCCCGCGCTCAACACGTCCGGCGGCTACGACTACACCGGCAACCTCGGCGGCGAGCGCGGGCTGCTCGCGACGCTGCTCACCGACGTCGACGTGAAGCTCGGCACGGTGGCGCTGACGCTCGGGGTCACCGCGTTCGTGGCCTGCCGGTCGCCGTGGGTGCTGCTCGTGCTGCCCACCTTCGCGTGGCGCTTCGTGGGCGACGTGGAGTTCTACTGGGGCACGCAGTGGCACTACTCGCTGCTGCTGATGCCGGTGGTGTTCGTGGCCATGGTCGACGCCCTGGTGCGGCTGCGCGGGCGCGGCGGCACGGCGTGGCGGGTGGCGCGGTGGGCGCCGGC
>NZ_JBNFNZ010000174.1:0-4767 GCF_057364525.1 Aeromicrobium sp. PFPM2_SD2 | reverse complement strand
CCTGCGGCTCGTCCTTCGGCAGCTCGCCGCTGGTGGTCAGCGCGGACGCCGACATCGGGCGCGGCGCGTTCGCGGCGGTGTGACGACGCGCCGCCACGCCGGCCCTTGCGCTGCAGCGCGAGGGTGTCGCGCAGGTCCTCGGGCATCGTCATGGTGACGACCGTGCCCGACTCCCCCGCGCGCGCCGTGCGGCCCGAGCGGTGGGTGAACGCCTTGTGCTCGGCCGGCACGTCGTAGTGCACGACCAGGCGGACGTCGTCGACGTGGATGCCGCGGGCGGCCACGTCGGTCGCGACGATGGCACTGGCCTGGCCACTGCTGAACTTCGCCAGGTTCCGCTCGCGCCGGTTCTGGGCGAGGTCGCCGTGCATGTCGACCGCCTCGATGCCGGCGTTGGTCAGCTGCTTGGCCAGACGGGTCGCGCCGCGCTTGGTGCGCGTGAAGACGATCGCACGCGGGTTGGCCTCGACCAGGGCCCGGATGACGTCGAGCCGCTGCTCGCGCGGGGTGACCAGCAGGTGGTGGTCCATGGTGCCGGCGTCGGAGTCGTCGGACTCGATCTCGTGCAGGACGTGCTGGGGCAGGTGGCGGCGCACGAGCCGGTCGACGTCGCCGTCGAGCGTCGCCGACAGCAGCAGCCGCTGGCCGTCGACCGGCGTCAGCGCCAGCAGGCGGTCGATCGGCTTGTAGAAGCCCAGGTCGCACAGGTGGTCGGCCTCGTCGAGGGCGGTCACCTCGATGCGGTCCAGGGTCACGGCGCGACGCTCGATGAGGTCGCCGAGACGGCCCGGGGTGGCGACGACGAGGTCGACGCCCGAGCGCAGGCGCTGGACCTGGCGCTCGATGGACGTGCCGCCGTAGACCGTCGCCATGCGCAGGCCCAGGGCCTCGGCGACGGGGTCGAGCGCGTCGCGCACCTGGGTGGCCAGCTCACGGGTCGCAGCAGGATGAGCCGCGCGGCGCCTTGGGGCGGCGCTCGCCACCGGCCAGGGCGGCCAGGACGGGCAGGCCGAACGCGAGGGTCTTGCCCGAGCCGGTCTTGGCCCGGCCCAGCACGTTGCGGCCGGCGAGCGCGTCCGGCAGGACGGCCTGCTGGATGGGGGTGGGGGTCTCGATGCCCTTGCGCGCCAGCGTGGCGACGACGGGCTTCGGCAGACCGAGGGAGGAGAAGGACGGCAGCGCAGGGCTGCCCACAGGATGGGTCATGTACTCACAGACTCGTGAAGACGCCCGTTCGTCCAGACCGCGCGGGAGTGCGCATCATCGACGGGCATTGATGGGGGTGCGAGCCGCAGCCGGGACGGGGGCTCAACTCGTCGAGCCTAGCAGGCGGGTGCCTGCCGGGCGGAATCGTCAGTGGAGCAGGTCGGCGTACTCGGGGTGGCGGTCGATGTAGTCGGCCACGTACGAGCAGGCCGGGACGACCTTCTTGCCCTCGGCGCGGGCGTCGTCGAGGGCGACCTTGACGAGGTCGCCGGCGATGCCCTGGCCACGGAACTTCATCGACGTCACGGTGTGCGGGAACATGCGCACGTCCGCCTGGTCGACGTAGTCGGCGAACCCCGCCACCTGGTCGTCGACGACCATCTCGTAGCGGGACTGCTGGTCGTCGCGTCGCACCTGTCGGCTCATGCCAGGCACAACGCGGGCGGACGCCGCAGGATTCCCCTCGACGGGCCTCGGGGAGCGGAGGAGCGCCGCTCCCCGAGCCTGTCGCGGGCTCAGCGCAGCGGCGCGGCCGTGCGCTCGCGCACCGTGGCCTCGTCCACGCCGGGCGCGAGCTCGACGAGCGCGAAGCCGTCACCGACGACGTCCAGCACCGCGAGGTCGGTGACGACCCGATGCACGACGCCCTGGCCGGTGAGCGGCAGCGTGCACCGCTCGACGAGCTTCGCGCCGCCGGCACGGTCGCAGTGCTCCATGAGCACGATGACCTTGCGGGCGCCGTGGACCAGGTCCATCGCGCCGCCCATGCCCTTGACCATCTTCCCCGGCACCATCCAGTTGGCCAGGTCGCCGTTGGCCGCCACCTGCATGCCGCCGAGCACGGCGGTGTCGACGTGGCCGCCGCGGATCATCCCGAAGCTCAGCGCCGAGTCGAAGAAGGACGCGCCCGGCAGCACCGTGACGGTCTCCTTGCCGGCGTTGATCAGGTCGGGGTCGACGGCGTCCTCGGCCGGGTACGGCCCGGTGCCGAGGATCCCGTTCTCGCTGTGCAGCGTCACGTGGACGCCCTCGGGCAGGTGGTTCGGGATGAGCGTGGGCAGGCCGATGCCGAGGTTGACGTACTCGCCGTCGCCCAGCTCGAGCGCGGCCCGCGCCGCCATCTGCGGCCGGCTCCAGCCGACCTGCGTCGTCGCCTCGCTCATGCCGGCTCCTCCCGCACGGTGCGCTTCTCGATCTGCTTGTCCTGCGGCCCGGTGTGCACGACGCGCTGGACGAAGATGCCCGGCAGGTGCACCTGGGCCGGGTCGATCCCGCCGGGCTCGACGAGCTCCTCGACCTGGGCGATGCAGACCCGTCCGGCCATCGCGGCGAGCGGGTTGAAGTTCCGCGTGGCCAGGTTGAACACCAGGTTGCCCTCGGTGTCGCCGCGCAGGGCGTGGACGAGCGCGACGTCCGCGGTCAGCGACTCCTCCAGGACGTACCGGCGGCCGCCGAGCTCGCGCACCTCCTTGGGCGGCGACGCGACCGCGACCGAGCCGTCGGCGGCGTAGCGCCACGGCAGGCCGCCGTCGGAGATCGGCGTGCCCACGCCGGCCGGCGTGTAGAACGCCGGGATGCCGGCACCGCCGGCGCGCAGCTTCTCGGCCAGCGTGCCCTGCGGCGTGAGCTCGACCTCCAGCTCACCGGCGAGGTACTGGCGGGCGAACTCCTTGTTCTCGCCCACGTACGAGGCGACGACGCGGCGGATGCGGCCGCGCTCGAGCAGGATGCCCAGGCCGTGGCCGTCGACGCCGCAGTTGTTGGAGTAGACCTCCAGGTCGGACGCGCCCTGCTCGGCGAGCGCCTCGATGAGCGCGTCCGGGATGCCGGACAGGCCGAACCCGCCGACCGCGAGGGAGCTGCCGGACGCCACGTCGGCGACGGCCTCGGCCGCCGACGCGACGACCTTCCCGCGGCTCACGCCTCGACCGCCGGCAGGATGCGGGCCCGGACCTCGCCGAACCCGATGCGACCGCCGGACGCGCCGGGCGCGGTGGCCGAGATGGCGACCTCGTCGCCGTCCTCGAGGAAGGTGCGCTGCTCGCCGGCGACGGTGACCGGCTCGGCCCCGCCCCAGGTCAGCTCGATGAACGCGCCGCGCTGGTCCTTCTCCGGCCCGGAGATCGTGCCCGAGCCGAACAGGTCGCCCGTGCGGCTGGTGGCGCCGTTGACCGTCATGTGGGCCAGCATCTGGGCCGGCGACCAGTACATCTGCGCGTACGGCGGACGGCTGACGACGTCGCCGTTCCACTCGACCTCGAGGTCGACGTCCAGGCCCCAGGCCTGCGCGGCCCGCAGGTAGGGCAGCACCTCGGGCTCCTGCTCCGGGGTCGGCACCCACGCCGCCTCGAGCGCGGCCAGCGGCACGACCCACGGCGAGATGGACGTCGCGAACGACTTGCCCAGGTTCGGGCCGAGCGGCACGTACTCCCAGGCCTGGATGTCGCGCGCCGACCAGTCGTTCAGCACGACGACGCCGAAGCAGTGGTCGGCGAAGTCGTCGGTGCCGATGCGCTCGCCCATCTCGGTGCCGGTGCCCACGACGAAGCCGAGCTCGGCCTCGATGTCGAGCCGGCGCGACGGGCCGAACGTGGGCGCGTCCTCGCTCGGCGCCTTGCGCTGGCCGCACGGACGCACCACGTCGACGCCGGAGACGACGACCGTGGACGAGCGTCCGTGGTAGCCGACCGGCAGGTGCTTCCAGTTGGGCATGAGTGGCTCGGAGTCCGGCCGGAACAGCCGGCCGAGGTTCGAGGCGTGGTGCTCGGAGGCGTAGTAGTCGACGTAGTCGGCCACCTCGACCGGCAGGTGCAGGCGGACGTCGGCCAGGGCGTGCACGGCCTCGTCCGGCACCTCGCCGGCCAGGCGCTCGACCAGCTCGGCGCGCACCGCGTCCCAGCGCGTCCGGCCCTGGGCCATGAACGGGTTCAGCGACGAGGCGGCGAACACCTCGTCGCCGAGCAGCACGGCCAGGTCGACGACCCGGTCGGCCACGCGGACGCCCACCCGCGGCGCCGTGCCGTCGGTGGAGAAGACGCCGTAGGGCAGGTTGTCGAGCCCGAAGAGCGAGTCCTGGGGGATGTCGATGCGGGTCATGCGAGTCGTCCTTCGGGGATCGGGGGGATCGAGCCGGGCACGAGGCCGAGCGCGAGCAGGTCGTCCAGCGGCTCGGCGATGCTGCAGGTGCCGAACGAGCAGAACGCGGCCCGCAGGCGGTGCGCGGCGTCCTCGTCGAGGGCCCGGAGCCGCTCGACGAGCACCCGCTCGTCGCGCTCGGCGAGCAGGCCGACGAGCACGAACGCGTCGGCGCCGGCCTGGGCGGCGGCCACCGCGGCCAGCACGTTGAGGAAGCCGTGCTGCTCGAAGCCGGTCTCCGGGTCGGTGCGCCGGACGCCGTGGTGGAGCCCGGCGGTGCACTTGAACGGGACCTCGTGGCCGACCAGCAGCGCGACGGCCCGCGCGAGCTCGGCCTCGTCCGGGTGGGCGTCGGCGACGACCCCGCCCGTGCGCAGCTTGGCCCGGTAGCGGGTGCCGGACGAGGGCCTCCACGACCGCGACCCG
>NZ_JBNFNZ010000173.1:0-4788 GCF_057364525.1 Aeromicrobium sp. PFPM2_SD2 | reverse complement strand
CGCAGCGCGCCTGCACGGGCGTGCGCGCCCGCGCGGAGGCGGCACGTCTGCTGCACGAGGTGCTGGAGCGGCACCAGCACGAGACCCGCGCCCGCTACGTCGAGCCGTTCCGCCGCGAGGTCGAGCTGCTCGGGCGGCCGGTCTTCGGCCCCGACTTCTCGGTCGAGGTGGCCGACGACCTCAGCGTCGAGAGCCGCACGCTCGCCGGCGTCACGGTCCCGTTCGCGGGCCTGTCCGGCGGCGCGCGCGAGCAGCTGGCGCTGCTCACCCGGCTCGCCACCGCGCGCCTGGTCGATCCCGACGACGGCGCCCCGGTCGTGCTCGACGACTCGCTGGGCTTCAGCGACCCCGAGCGCCGGCGTCGGCTCGCGACCGTCCTGGCCCTGGCCGGACGCGACGCGCAGGTCGTCGTGATGACCTGCGACCCGGACCGCTTCAGCGACCTGGGCGAGGCCCACGTCGTCCGTCTGGGCTGAGCAAACCGTCGGCGTTCTCGGCGAAACGTCACCGATTTCGTTGCGCCGACGTTAATTCGCTGCTGAATCCATTGTCATTGCCCCTTTCGGGGCGCGACGATGTGCTGGCCCGGACGACCCCGTGTCCGGTTCAGGAGGTGTGATGCCGAGTCCAACCACTCGTCGCACGGTGCTCCGCGGCATCGGCGCAGGCGCCGTGCTCGCCGGAAGCGCCGGCATCCTGCCGTTGTTCGGCACGCCGGACCGCAAGCAGGACCCCGAGTCGTGCACCGCCGAGGACCGCTCGGCGACCGACAAGTCGCTCGTCGTGTCCAACTGGCCCGAGTACATCGACGTGTCCGAGGACGACAGCACGACGACCACGCTGCAGGACTTCGAGGCCGCCACCGGCATCGACGTCCGGTACACCGCGGACGTCAACGACAACGTCGAGTTCTTCGCCAAGGTCGTCAACCAGCTGGGCGCCTGCCAGGAGACGAAGCGTGACATGTTCATGCTGACCGACTGGATGGCCGCCCGGATGATCCAGATGGGCTGGATCCAGAAGCTGGACAAGCAGAACGTCCCGAACCTGGACGCGAACCTCATCTCGTCGCTGCGCGGCGTCGACTGGGACCCGGACCGCGAGTACTCCGCCCCGTGGCAGTCCGGCCTGACCGGCATCGCCTACAACGCCGCCGAGGTCGGCGAGGTGCGCACCATGGACGAGCTGCTCACGCGCTCGGACCTGCGCGGTCGTGTCTCGATGCTCACCGAGATGCGCGACACGATGGGCCTGCTGCTGCTCAGCAACGGCGCCGAGCCGAGCGACTTCTCCGACGACGACTGGGCCGACGCGATGGACAAGCTGCGCAAGGCGCGGCGCGACGGGCAGATCCGGGCGTTCACCGGCAACGAGTACATCCAGGACCTGACGGCCGGGAACATCCTGGCCTGCGTGGCCTGGTCCGGCGACGTCATCGCCGCCGGCGACCCGAACCTGCGCTTCATCACGCCCGAGGAGGGCCTGATGATCTGGTCGGACAACATGCTCGTCCCCAACCTCGCGCAGCACCAGCGCAACGCCGAGCGGTGGATCGACCACTACTACGACCCGGCCGTGGCCGCGAAGCTCGCGGCGTGGGTCAACTACATCTGTCCGGTCCAGGGCGCCCAGGCCGAGATGGAGAAGATCGACCCCGAGCTGGCCGAGAGCGAGCTCATCTTCCCGACCGAGGAGACCCTGTCCCTCACCCACTCCTTCATGGCGCTGAAGGAGTACCAGACCCGCGCCTACGAAGGAGAGTTCGCAGATGTCACTGGTGGATGACGTGCTGGAGCAGCACCGCGACCGGACCCACACCCGCGACCTGCGGCTGGAGAACCTGACCAAGGAGTTCGCCGAGTTCACGGCGGTCAAGTCGCTCGACCTCGTCGTGCCGCACGGCACGTTCTTCGCCCTGCTCGGCCCGTCCGGCTGCGGCAAGACGACGACGCTGCGGATGGTCGCCGGCCTGGAGACGCCCACGAGCGGACGCATCCTGCTCGGCGACGACGAGATCACCTGGGCCAAGCCGTACCGGCGGCCGGTGAACACGGTGTTCCAGAACTACGCCCTGTTCCCGCACCTGGACATCGCCGAGAACGTGGCGTTCGGGCTGCGCCGGCGCAAGGTCAAGGAGGTCAAGGCGGCCGTCGCGGAGATGCTCGAGCTGACCGAGCTGACCAGCCAGGCCGAGAAGAAGCCGACCCAGCTCTCCGGCGGCCAGCAGCAGCGCGTGGCGCTCGCCCGCGCGCTCATCAACCGCCCCGAGGTGCTGCTGCTCGACGAGCCGCTCGGCGCCCTGGACCTCAAGCTGCGCCGGGCCATGCAGGTCGAGCTCAAGCGCATCCAGTCCGAGGTCGGCCTGACGTTCGTCCACGTGACCCACGACCAGGAGGAGGCCATGACCATGGCCGACGTGGTCGCGGTCATGAACGGCGGCGTCATCGAGCAGATGGGCTCGCCGGCCGAGCTGTACGACAACCCGCGCACCACGTTCGTGGCCAACTTCCTGGGCCAGTCGAACCTCATCGAGGGCTCGATCATCGGCGTCGACGGCGACGTGGTGAAGGCCGACATGCACGGCACCGTCGTCTCGGTCCAGCGCGACCGGGCCCACGCGACGTCGGGCCGCGGCTGGATCGGCATCCGTCCGGAGAAGGTGCTCATCGCCCGCGCCGGCGAGCCGATCGACGCCCCCGGCAACCACATGACCGGGGCCGTCGTCACCGACGCCTCGTTCATCGGCGTGAGCACCCAGTACCGGGTGCGCATGGCCTGGGGCCAGGAGATCACCGTCTTCGAGCAGAACACCGGGCTGCGCGACGTGCTGGCGCCGGGCACGCCGGTCGACATCTCGTGGCGTCCGGAGTTCGCCTTCCTGCTGGACGCGTCGCAGGACGCCACGGCCGGGCTCGAGGAGGTCTGATGCGCGGACGCCTCACCGGCTACTGGCTCTTCGCGCCGGCCGCGCTGTGGCTGGGCGTCTTCTTCGTCATCCCGCTGTACTCGCTGCTGGCCACGAGCCTGTTCGACCCGGACGGCTCGGTGCTCACCGGCTACGACGTGGGCTGGGTGTTCGGCAACTTCCCGGACGCGATCGGGGAGTACTGGCGACCGCTGGTGCGCTCGCTGGTCTACGCCGGCATCGCGACGGCGATCTGCCTGGTGCTCGGCTACGTGCTGGCCTACGCCATCGCGTTCAAGGCCGGGCGCTGGAAGACGCTCATGCTCGTGCTGGTCGTGGCGCCGTTCTTCACCAGCTTCCTGATCCGCACGCTGTCGTGGAAGCTGATCCTGGCCGACGACGGCTGGGTCGTGGACGCGCTGCAGACGGTGCACCTGCTCGGTGACGACGGACGCCTGCTGGCCACGCCGATCGCCGTGGTCGCCGGCCTGGTCTACAACTTCCTGCCGTTCATGGTGCTGCCGCTGTACGCGAGCCTGGAGAAGATGGACCCGCGGCTCGTCGAGGCGGCCGGCGACCTGTACGCGTCCCCGGCCAAGGCGTTCTGGAAGGTGACCTGGCCGCTGTCGCGTCCCGGCGTCATCGGCGGCGTGCTGCTGACCTTCATCCCGGCCAGCGGCGACTACATCAACGCCGAGCTGCTGGGCAGCCCGAACGAGCGGATGGTCGGCAACGTCATCCAGAACCTGTTCACGACGACCGGCGACTACGCCGCGGCCGGCGCGCTGTCGGTGACGCTCATGCTGATCATCGTCGCCATGGTCGTCGCCTACGCCCGCACGACGAACACGGAGGACCTCGTATGAGCGAGCGAAGCGAGCGAACGATCCAGGCCCTCACGGGCGGACGTCCGTACCGTGCGATCTTCACGGAGGTGCGCTCGTGAGCCCGATGCAGAGGGTGGGGCGCTGGATCGGCGAGCATCTCGTGCTGGCGCTCGGCGCCCTGGTGGTGCTGTACCTCGTCATCCCGATCGCGATCGTGGCCCTGATGAGCTTCAACGACTCCAGCGGGTCGCGCAACGTCTACCGCTTCCAGTCGTTCACGCTCGACAACTGGGCGCACCCGTGCGCGCCGGAGGGCATGTGCGAGGCGGTGTCGCGCAGCATCCAGATCGGCCTGCTCGCGACCATCGTCGCCACGACGCTGGGCACGCTGGCCGCGTTCGCGCTGGTGCGGCACCGCTTCCGCGGCCGCTCGGCGTCCAACCTGCTGGTGTTCCTGCCGATGGCGTCGCCGGAGATCGTCATGGGCTCGTCGCTGCTGGCCCTGTTCGTCGCGGCCGGCTTCGGCGGCCAGCTCGGGTTCTGGACGATCTTCATCGCCCACGTGATGTTCTGCCTGTCGTTCGTCATCGTCACGGTGAAGGCCCGGCTCTCGGGCATGGACGACAACCTCGAGCAGGCGGCCATGGACCTGTACGCCACCGAGGCGCAGACGTTCTGGAAGGTGACCTTCCCGCTCGTGTTCCCCGGCATCCTGGCCGCGGCCCTGCTGAGCTTCGCGCTCTCGTTCGACGACTTCATCATCTCGAACCTGAACGCCGGCCAGACGGTGACCTTCCCGATGTTCGTGTGGGGCGCCGCCCAGCGCGGCGTGCCGATGGAGGTCAACGTCGTCGGCACCGCGATGTTCGTCATCGCGCTGACCCTGGTGCTCGTCGGCACCTACGGCCAGCGCAAGCGGCCGGCCAGCGCCCGCTAGCCGCCCCGTACGCCGAGGGCCCCGGACGACGTCGTCCGGGGCCCTCGTGCGTCCCCCGCGCTCCCGAGCGGGAGCACCCGCTCCCCTGGGCCGCAGCGATGGCTCCCTGAGCGTGCCGG
>NZ_JBNFNZ010000172.1:0-4798 GCF_057364525.1 Aeromicrobium sp. PFPM2_SD2 | reverse complement strand
CCGCGTCGGCGGGCTTGGGCGCGGCGTCGAGCCGCAGCAGGCGGGTGACCATGGCGGTGACCTGGGCCTTGTCGGCCCGGCCGCTGCCGGTGACGGCGGCCTTGACCTCGCTGGGGGTGTGCAGGTGCACCGGGATGCCGCGGCGGGCGGCGCAGACCATCGCGATCGCGCTGGCCTGGGCGGTGCCCATGACGGTGCTGACGTTGTTCTGGCTGAACACGCGCTCGACCGCGACGACGTCGGGGCGGTGCTCGGCGATCGCGGCGTCCAGGCCCTGCTCGAGCTGCACGAGGCGTCGCGCGACGTCCAGCTCGGCGGGCGTGCGCACGACCCCCACGTGGACCATGGTGAGCGTCCGGCCGACCGAGCCGTCGACGACGCCCACGCCGCAGCGGGTCAGGCCCGGGTCGACCCCGAGCACCCTCACGACGACTCCTCCTGCGAACGCATGTTCGACACCCTAGCCGAGCCGTCGGACGCGTTTGTGCAGACTCGCCGGGGCGTCAGCCCGTCCGGTCCGCGCTGAGCGTGACGTTGTGCACGCGACACGCCGGCCAAGGCGTGCACAACGTCACGCTCAGCGCGGAGGGGAGGTCGCGGCGCCGGGGGTAGGTCGCCGCGCGCGATCGCGTCGCCGAGCCCGAGCATCCGCGCCGCCGAGGCGCTCCAGCCGTGGACACTCTCGACGTGCGCGAGACGGCCGTCGCGCCAGGCCTCGATCGGCCACCCCGCGATCCGCAGCACGCGCAGCACCATCGCCACGGGCAGGACCAGCAGCAGGAGCACCAGCTCGAGGGCCACGACCGCGCCGACGAGCAGCCACGGCAGCGCGACGACCACGACGAGGACGAGCAGGAACAGGGCCAGCGCGAGCAAGATGCCGTCGGCCGCGCTCGTCGCGTCCAGGGCGACGTCGCCGGCGACCTCCGGGTCGCGCCGCCGCAGACGCCACGGCAGCCAGCGGCGCTTCACGCGCCACTGGCTGCCGTCGGGTGCGGTGACCTCCACCGAGGACGTCAGACCTGGGCCATGACCTCGTCGGAGGCGTCGAAGTTGGCGTAGACGTTCTGGACGTCGTCGCAGTCCTCGAGCGCGTCGACGAGCTTGAGCACCTTGGTCGCGCCGTCGACGTCGACCTCGACCTGGACGCTCGGGACGAACGAGGCGTCGGCCGAGTCGTAGTCGAGGCCGGCCTCCTGCAGGGCGGTGCGCACGGCGACCAGGTCGGTCGCCTCGCTGACGACCTCGAACGCGTCACCGAGGTCGTTGACCTCCTCGGCGCCGGCGTCGAGCACGGCCATGAGGATGTCGTCCTCGTTCGTGCGCCCGGACTCCTGCTCGGCCGGGACGATGATGACGCCCTTGCGGTTGAACAGGTAGGAGACCGAGCCGGGGTCAGCCATGGTGCCGCCGTTGCGCGTCATGGCGGTGCGGACCTCCATGGCGGCGCGGTTCTTGTTGTCGGTGAGGCACTCGATGAGCAGCGCGACGCCGTTCGGGCCGTAGCCCTCGTACATGATCGTCGTGTAGTCGACGCCGGCGCCGTCGAGGCCACCGCCGCGCTTGACCGCGCGGTCGATGTTGTCGTTGGGGACCGACGACTTCTTCGCCTTCTGGATGGCGTCGTAGAGGGTCGGGTTGCCCGTGGGGTCGGGACCGCCCGTGCGCGCCGCGACCTCGATGTTCTTGATCAGCTTCGCGAACATCTTGCCGCGCTTGGCGTCGATCGCGGCCTTCTTGTGCTTGGTCGTCGCCCACTTGGAGTGGCCTGACATGCGCTGTCCTTCCCTACGACGTGGTGACGAGGTCGACGAAGTACCGGTGCATCCGGTCGTCGTGCCCGACCTCGGGGTGGAACGACGTGGCCACGAGGGACCCCTGCCGCACCGCCACGATTCTAGTGTCCGACTCCCCCGGCGCGGGATCGCCCACGGCGACCGTGGCCAGCACGTCGACCTGGGGACCGGCCGTCTCCACCCACGGGGCGCGGATGAACACGCCGTGCAGGGACGTGTCGAACCCCTTGACGTCCACCGGGCCCTCGAACGAGTCGACCTGGCGGCCGAAGGCGTTGCGCCGGACGGTCACGTCCAGCCCGCCGAACGTCTCCTGGTCGTCGGTGCCGTCGACCACGCGGTCGGCGAGCATGATCATGCCCGCGCAGGTGCCGAACGCCGGCATGCCGTCGCGCAGGCGCTCGACGATCGGGTCGAACAGCTCGAACGTGCGGGCCAGCTTGAACATCGTCGTGGACTCGCCGCCGGGCAGGACGAGCGCGTCGCACTCGGCCAGCTCGGCCGGACGACGCACGCGGATCGAGCGGACGCCGAGGCGCTCCAGGGCGTCCACGTGCTCGCGGACGTCACCCTGGAGCGCCAGGACGCCGATGGTGGTCGTGCTCGTCACCAGCCGCGCTCGGCGAGCCGGTGCGGCTCCGGGACGTCCTCGACGTTGATGCCGACCATGGCCTCGCCCAGGCCGCGCGAGACCTTGGCGATGACGTCGGGGTCGTCGTGGAACGTGGTCGCCTTGACGATCGCCTCGGCGCGCTGCGCGGGGTTGCCGGACTTGAAGATGCCCGAGCCGACGAAGACGCCCTCGGCGCCGAGCTGCATCATCATCGCGGCGTCGGCCGGGGTGGCGATGCCGCCGGCGGTGAACAGCACCACCGGGAGCTTGCCCTTCTCGGCGACCTCCTTGACCAGCTCGTACGGCGCCTGGAGCTCCTTGGCCGCGACGAACAGCTCGTCCTCGGGCAGGCTCTGCAGGCGACGGATCTGCTGGCGGATCTGGCGCATGTGCGTGGTGGCGTTGGAGACGTCGCCGGTGCCGGCCTCGCCCTTGGAGCGGATCATGGCCGCGCCCTCGGTGATGCGGCGCAGGGCCTCGCCCAGGTTGGTCGCACCGCACACGAACGGGACGGTGAAGGCCCACTTGTCGATGTGGTTGCTGTAGTCGGCCGGGGTCAGGACCTCGGACTCGTCGATGTAGTCGACGCCGAGGCTCTGCAGCACCTGCGCCTCGACGAAGTGGCCGATGCGGGCCTTGGCCATCACGGGGATGGAGACGGCCTCGATGATGCCGTCGATGAGGTCGGGGTCGCTCATGCGCGCGACGCCGCCCTGGGCGCGGATGTCGGCCGGGACGCGCTCGAGCGCCATGACGGCGACCGCGCCGGCGTCCTCGGCGATCTTCGCCTGCTCGGCGTCGACGACGTCCATGATGACGCCGCCCTTGAGCATCTCGGCCATGCCGCGCTTGACGCGCGCCGACCCGACGGCGGTCTCTTCGTTGCTCACTGCTACTCCCAAGGCTCGGACGGAACGTCTCCACTCTACCGCCGCGCTCCACCCGTCCAGCCGCCGTATCCGGGGAGCGGGACCCATGTTGAGAACGATTCTCATTCCCGTGTAGCGTGCCGCCCATGACTCTGACACCCCTGCGAAGGCTCGCCGTCCTGGCGGCGTCCGCCCTCACCCTCACCGCCTGCGGCGAGGACTCCTCGTCCCGCGCCGACGCCGAGCCGTCCGACCGCGAGACGATCGAGGTCACCCGCCACCTGCCGCGCGTCGTCGTGGCCACCGAGACCGGCATCACGACCATGGACGCGTCCACCGGCACGGTGCTCGGCGAGGAGGAGCTGCGCGGCTTCAAGCGGCTCTCCCCCGTCGGCGACGGCCGTCACCTCGGCGTCACGATCGGCGACGGCTTCACGCTGTTCGACACCGGCCTGATCGAGAAGGCCCACGGCGACCACAGCCACCTGTACGAGACCGACCCCTCCCTGACGGACGTCGAGTACGCGGCGCCCGAGCCCGGTCACCTGGTCCACCACCACGGCGTCGCCGCGATGTTCTCCGACGGCGAGGGCACCGCCCAGGTCGTGCCGGTCGAGGACGTCGCCGCCGGTGCCGAGGGCCGGACGGTCGCGGCGGACGCGCCGCACCACGGCGTCGCCGTTCCGCTGGCCGAGGGCCAGCTGCTCATCACCGAGGGCACCGCCGACGCGCGCCGCACCGTGCGCGTCGTCGACGCCGAGGACAAGGAGGTCGCGCGCACCGACACCTGCGTGGGCGTCCACGGGGAGGCCGTGGCCGCGCCGCAGGGCGGTGCCGAGACGGTCGTCATGGGCTGCGAGAACGGGCCCGAGGTCTACCGGGACGGGATCTTCACCAAGGTCGAGATCGAGGAGGACTACGCGCGCACCGGCAACCTGGCCGGCAGCGAGGAGTCGCCGATCGTCCTGGCCGACTACAAGACCGACCCGGACGCCGAGCACGAGCGTCCCGAGCAGGTCGCGCTCATCGACACCCGGGACAACACGCTGACGAAGGTGCCGCTGGAGGCGAGCTACTGGTTCCGCTCGCTGGCTCGCGGCCCCGAGGGCGAGGGCCTGGTGCTCACCACGGACGGCAACCTGACCGTCATCGACGAGGAGTCGGGCCGCGTCACCGCGCAGATCCCGGTGATCGAGGAGTGGACCGAGGCCGACGAGTGGCAGCAGCCCGGCCCGCTTCTGAAGGTCGCCGGCGACCGCGCGTACGTCAGCGAGCCGGCCGCCGGCAAGGTCCACGTCGTGGACCTGCGCGACCAGCAGGTCACCACGAGCCTGGACGCGCCCGAGGGCGTCATCGAGATGGAGGTCGTCTCCGGCGCCGCCTGAGCACTAGCCGGCGAGGCGGCCGAGCAGGTCGGCCTCGTCGGCGCGGGACAGACCGGCACGCCGCGGACGCTCGAGTCCGCGGCGTGCCTCGTCGTCCAGGACGTCGGCCAGCGTCTGCTCGAGCGGACGGGGCCG
>NZ_JBNFNZ010000171.1:0-4801 GCF_057364525.1 Aeromicrobium sp. PFPM2_SD2 | reverse complement strand
ACGCGGATCCGTGTGACCACGCCCCAGGTCTGTAGGACCTGGCGTCGAGGATTCCTGGGGCTCTGCGGCCGCAGCCGGCCTCAGCTCAGCTGACGCAGGCGCACCGTCTCGGGCATGGACGCCAGCTCGGCGAGCACGTCAGGGCCGACCTCGGCTGCGACCTCGGTGATGACGTAGCCGACCTCGCCGCGCGTCGAGAGCGACTGCGACTCGATGTTGACCTCGTGGTCGCCGAGGATGCCGTTGATGCGCGCGAGCACGCCGGGCGCGTTCTGGTGCAGGTGCGCCAGGCGGTGGCGCTGGCCGTCGCTCTTGAGCGTGATCTCGGGCAGGTTCACGCTCAGCGACGTGCCGCCGAACGCGGTGTACGTGCGCAGCTTGGACGCGACGAAGCGGCCGATGTCCTGCTGGGCCTCCTCGGTCGAGCCGCCCACGTGCGGGGTGAGGATGACGTTGGCCAGCCCCTGCAGCTCGGACACGAACGGGTCGCCCTGCGCCTTGGGCTCCACCGGGAAGACGTCCAGCGCCGCGCCGGCGATGTGGCCGGACTCGATGTGCTTGCGCAGCGCGGCGGTGTCGACGGCGATGCCGCGCGAGAGGTTGAGGAACAGCGAGCGCGGCTTCATCCGGCTCATCTCGTCTCGCCGAACAGGCCGGCGTTGCCCGGACGTCCGTCGACGTGCAGCGTGACGACGTCGGAGACCTCGAGCAGCTCCTCCAGCGTGGAGCAGCGGCGGGCGTTGCCCAGCGCGAGCTTGTCGTCGATGTCGTAGAAGACGACCGACATGCCCAGCGCCTCGGCGACGACCGACAGCTGGCTCCCGATGTTGCCGTAGCCGACGATGCCGACCGTGCGGCCGCGCACCTCGTGGCTGCCGGCGGCGGACTTGTTCCACACGCCGGCGTGCATGCTCGTGGACTTCTCGTGCAGGCGGCGGGCCAGCGAGATGATCTCGGCGATGGCCAGCTCCACGACGCTGCGCGTGTTGGAGTACGGCGCGTTGAACACGGCGACGCCGTGGCGCGTGGCGGCGGCGAGGTCGATCTGGTTGGTGCCGATGCAGAAGGCACCGATGGCCAGCAGTTCGTCGGCGGCCTCGAGCACCTTCTCGGTGATGTAGGTCGTCGAGCGGATGCCGAGGATGTGGACGCCGGCGATCTTCTCGATCAGCTCGTCCTCGGACAGCGCCCGGGTCATCGTCTCGACCTGGTAGCCCTTGCCGCGCAGGAAGTCGGCACCGTCGGCGTGGATGTTCTCCAGCAGCAGGACGCGGACCTCGGCGTCGTCGACGCGCTCGGGCAGAGGGGACGTGGCGGTCATGCTCATCATCATGGCGGAACTCCTCCAGTCAGCGGACAGCGGCTGACGTGGGGGCCCAGGCGTACGGTCCCGTCGTCGTGCTCGTCAGCTGCTCCCTGGTGGTAGACCACCTCAACGCCAGTCGCGGCTGCGTGATTCCGAGTCTAGGCGACGCACGAAGGGCGCCCCGACACCGTCCGGACGACGGACGCGCGGGGCCCTGCCGGCTCAGGACTCCTTCGCAAGACGCTCGACCCAGACATCGGTCTTGCGTCCGAGCTTCTTGTCGATCGTCACCTTCACCTTGGCCGCAGCGCGCGCCTCGCTCTTCGTGACGAAGCGGCCCGTGTTGGCGGAGCGTGAGCGCGGTGGGCGAACCTCAGACGTCATCGCTCGACCCTCCTTCTTCGGTGGATCTCCAGTGTGCCCCAGCGGACGTCACCAGGCCAGATGCCTGCTGCTCGGCATAGGCCTCGAGGACCGGAAGGACGGCGGCATCGATGACGCCTGCCTCGTGCTCGCTCGCCCATTCACTCTGTGCCAGTGCATCGAGCACCTCGAATCCCACAGCCCTCGTCGTGCTGTCGTCACTCAGGGTGAGATCTAGCGCCCAGCGGGCTCGTTCCCACCACTGTTGCTTGCGCGCGCGTCTCTCTGCACCTTCACCGTTCGCGAGACGCCAGCGAACGCGACAAGCGCCGCCAGGACGGCGGCCAGACCACCGAATCCTGGCGACATCAGGAATTCTGACCATGTGAAGTCGGAGCTCGCTGACACCGCGAGCGACACCTCGTCGTCCATGGAGGCACGCTAACGGCGTGGACTGACCAGCGCGGGTCAGGACGAGCGTCCGGCGAACATCGCGATCGCCTCGGACGGGACCTCCTGCTCGAGGTTGGCAAGACGCACCTGACCCTGCGCGATGAGCTTGCCGTCCTGGTTGACGGTGTCCAGGTGCCACAGCTGCTGGGTGCGTCCGCGGTGGATGGGTGTCGCGGTCGTGGTGACCGTGTCGCCGACCCGGGCCTGACGGATGAAGTCGGTGGAGTTGTTCGTGCCGACGACGACGCCCTTGGTGCCGAGCCACACCTGGCCGGCGATGCTGGCCGTCGACTCGTGCACGGCGCAGTAGACGCCGCCGTGCGGGATGCCGAAGGGCTGCAGGTGCTGCTCGCCGAGGGTGAGCCGCACGACGACCTTGTCCGGGCCGACCTCCACGTGCTCGACGCCGAGGATGCCGTCCAGTCCGGGGTTCGAAGTCATGCCCGCACCCTAGCCAGCGCGCCGGATCGTCGAACGTCCTGGTGGCGCGGACCCCCTCGCCGGCGTCACGCCCTTCGACCTGAGCGCTGCGCCCCGACGGCCGGCGTCGACGTCACGTCCTGATCCCGCCGGACGCTGCCGCGCCCCGCCCTTGAAAGCGTTACCCCCGGGGGGTATGTTCGAGGTGAGCGAAGGAGCCCGACATGGACCAGCACCACCAGCACCCCGGCTACAGCGACGACAAGGTCGCCGTCCTCAAGCGGCTGCGCCGCGTCGAGGGACAGGTGCGGGGGCTGACCCGCATGGTCGAGGAGGACACGTACTGCATCGACGTCCTCACCCAGGTCTCGGCGACCACCCGGGCGCTCGAGGCCGTCGCGCTCAAGCTGCTCGAGGAGCACCTGGCCCACTGCGTCGTCGACGCCGCGCGCGCCGGGGGCCCCGAGGCCGACGTCAAGGTCAAGGAAGCCACCGACGCCATCGCGCGCCTGGTCCGCTCCTGACACCCACCGAGAGGACACCACCATGAGCACCAGCACCTACCGCGTCACCGGCATGACCTGCGGCCACTGCGTCAGCGCGGTCACCGAGGAGATCAGCGCCCTGCCCGGCGTCACCGACGTCGCCGTCGACCTGGTCAAGGGCGGCACGTCGACCGTCACGGTGACCAGCGACGCCGCGCTGGACGAGTCCGCGGTCGCCGGAGCGGTCGACGAGGCCGGGTACGCCCTGGCCGGTCCGCGCGACCTCCCCCTCGCATGAGCGCCGAGCCGCAGGTCCAGGACGCCACCGGCCTCGACCTGGTCACCCACCGCCTCGACGTCCACGGCATGAGCTGCACGTCCTGCGCCGCCCGGGTGGAGAAGAAGCTCAACAAGCTCGACGGCGTCCACGCGACGGTCAGCTACGCCACCGAGAAGGCCGTCGTCCAGGCCCCGGCCGACGTGGACGTCGAGACGCTGCTGGGCACCGTGCGGGCCACGGGCTACGAGGCGAGCGTCCGGCCCGACCCGCACGCCCACCACCACGGCGACGAGCACGCCGGCCACGACATGTCCGATGGCGGCCTGCACGGCCCGGCGTCCCTGCTGCGCCGGCTCAAGGTCGCCGCGGTGCTGACCGTCCCCGTCGTGCTGCTGTCGATGATCCCGGCCCTGCAGGTCGACTACTGGCAGTGGGTCGCCCTCGCCCTGGCCACCCCGGTGGTCCTGTGGTCGGCCTACCCGTTCCACCACGCCGCCGTGCTCAACGCGCGCCACCGCGCGGTCACGATGGACACCCTCGTGAGCCTCGGCGTCGGCGCCGCCTACCTGTGGTCCGTCGTCGCCCTGCTGTTCGGGGACGCGGGCATGGTCGGCATGACGATGGAGTGGCAGTGGCTGTCGCGCGGCGGCGGCCTGCACGAGATCTACCTCGAGGTCGCCACGGCGGTGACCGTGTTCATCCTGGCCGGCCACTACCTCGAGGCCGGCGCCAAGAAGAAGGCCGGCGCCGCGCTGCGTGCCCTCATGGACCTGGGCGTCCGCGAGGTCACCGTGCTGCGCGACGGCGTCGAGCAGCGGGTCTCTCCCGACGAGCTCGGCGTCGGCGACCGGTTCGTCGTCCGCCCCGGCGAGCGGATCGCCACCGACGGCGTCGTCGAGGAGGGCACCTCCGGCGTCGACGAGTCGATGCTGACCGGCGAGTCGCTGCCCGTGGACGTCGCGCCGGGCGACACCGTCACCGGCTCGACCGTCAACCAGGGCGGACGCCTCGTCGTGCGGGCCACCGCGGTCGGCGCCGACACCCAGCTGGCGCAGATGGCGCGGCTGGTCGAGGACGCCCAGGACGGCAAGGCCGACGTGCAGCGCCTGGCCGACCGGGTCTCGTCCTGGTTCGTCCCGGCGGTGATCGTGGTGGCGCTGCTGACGCTCGCCGGCTGGCTGCTGCTCAGCGGCGACGTGACCGCCGCGTTCACCGCGGCGGTGGCGGTGCTCATCATCGCCTGCCCCTGCGCCCTGGGCCTGGCCACGCCGACCGCGCTCATGGTCGGAACCGGCCGCGGCGCCCAGCTCGGCATCCTCATCAAGGGCCCCCAGGTGCTGGAGTCCACGCGCACGGTCGACACCGTCGTGCTCGACAAGACCGGCACCGTGACCACCGGCGAGATGACCGTCGTCGACGTCCGCCCGGCCGACGGCGTCGACGAGGGCGCTGCGCCGGGTCGCGGCGACGCTCGAGCACGCCGTCGCGCACCCG
>NZ_JBNFNZ010000170.1:0-4826 GCF_057364525.1 Aeromicrobium sp. PFPM2_SD2 | reverse complement strand
CCACGTCGCGGCGCCGGCCACTCCCAGTCGAGGACGCGTCCGCGTCCCGGCGCGCGGCCCGTCGACCCGCACGGCGAGGACGTCGAGCAGCTCCTCGGGACCGACGACCCCGAGCAGCGCACCGCCCGGACCGGCGGCCGGCGGTGGGCCCTCGAGGAGCTCGAGCGCACCGGTCAGGTAGCAGTTGCGCCACGTCGCGTTCTCGACCCGGGCCGCCAGCCTCCGGTAGACCTCGGCCAGCAGCTCGCGCGCGGCGCGGTCCTGCGGGTCGGCGAACACGACCTGGTCGAGCAGCGTGGCGGCGAAGCGCAGCTCGCCCTCGAGCACGAGCTCCCGCGCCGCGGCGAGCGCCCGGCCCGTCCCACCCACGACGCGCATCCAGTGCCGCGCCTCCTGCTCGGGCGGCAGCGGCCACAGGTGGGCCGGGTTGGCGTCGTACCAGCCGAGGTAGCGCTGGTAGATGCCCTTGACGTTGTGGCTGAGCGAGCCGTAGTAGCCGTGCCCGGCCGGTGACGCGGCCAGCTCCGGCGGGAAGGTGAGGGTCTCGGCGATCTCGCGCGGGGTCAGGCCCCGGTTCATGAGCCGCACGGTCTGGTCGTGCAGGTAGGCGTAGACGTCGCGCTGGTCCTCCAGGAAGCCCCGCACCCGCTCGGGACCCCACGTCGGCCAGTGGTGCGTCGCCAGCAGCACGTCCGCCCGGTCGGCGTACAGCGCGATCGTCTCGTCCAGGTAGCGCGCCCAGGCCCGGGCGTCGCGCACCTGGGCACCGCGCAGCGTGATGATGTTGTGCATCGAGTGCATGGCGTTCTCGGCCACGCACAGCGCGCGGAGCCCCGGGAGCAGGACGTTCATCTCCGCCGGCGCCTCGGTCCCGGGCGTCAGCTGCATCTCCATGACGACGCCGTCGATCTCGACGACCTCGCCGGTGCGGCGCACCTCGTGCGTCGGGCGCGGCATGCCGGTCGTCCCGCGAGCCAGGCGCGGCCCCAGCCCGTTGGACACGTGGCCGGTGGGGGACGCCTCCAGCGCGGCGCCGTACATGTACGCCGACCGGCGCGACATCGCCGGGCCGGTGAGCAGGTTCTCGCTGACCGCGTGCTCGAGGAAGCCCTCCGGCACCACGACGGGCACGTCGCCGGCTCCCTCGAGGACGCCGTCGATGCCGCCGAAGTGGTCGGCGTGCGGGTGGGTGATGACGACGCCGCGGACGGGACGCTCGCCGCGCACCGAGCGGTAGAGGGCCAGCGCGGCGGCCGCCGTCTCGGCGCAGGTGAGCACGTCCAGGACGACCACACCGGTGGCGCCCTCGACGACCGTGAGGTTGGCCAGGTCCGTCCCGCGCACCTGGTAGACGCCCTCGCAGACCTCGAACAGGCCGGCGCGGGTGCTGCGGCGGCTGTGCTCCCACAGGCCCGGGTGCACCGTGTCCGGGGCGTCGCCGGCCAGGAAGTCGTCGACGCCGCGCGTCGGCCACCACGGCGTCCGGACCCGTCCCGCACCTGGGCCTCGAGCGGCGGGGCCAGGAACCCGCGGTCGGCGTCGTGGGCCTGCTCGTCCATCGGGTCTCCCCCCTCGGCCGGCACCGGACGCCGGCGGTCGTCCCGCACGACGATACTGGACACTTCGTCCAACACGTCGACGCCGGGCGCGGCTCTGCTAGAACTGCGGGCATGGAACGCGAGGACAAGCGCCGCACCCGGACGCGCACCCTGCTGCGGGACGCGCTCGTGTCCCTGTCGCTGAGCCGGGGCTACTCGGCGCTCACCGTCGAGGACATCGTCGCCGAGGCCGGGGTCGGGCGCGCCACCTTCTACACCCACTTCCCCGACAAGGAGAAGCTCTACGACCACGTCGTCCGCAGCGTCATCGACGACCTCGAGCAGCGCCTGGCGCCGGTCACGGACGTCACCGACAAGGGCTTCACGGGCAAGCCGGTCGACACGCTGTTCCGTCACGCGGCCGAGAACGCCGACCTCTACCGGATGATCCTGCGCGGCGAGGGCGACGGCCGGGGCCTGCGCCTGCTGGCCGACGCCTGGGGCGACCGGGCGCTCGAGGTCTTCCGCGCCCGGGCCGAGTCGCTCGGCGTCACGCCCCGCGTCGACCTGCGGGTCGTGGCCCGAGCCTGGGCCGGCGAGCAGACGTCCGTGCTGCTGTGGTGGCTGGAGTCGCCGCGCCGCGTCCCGCACTGGACGACGTCATCGAGACGCTCGTCGAGCTGTCCCGCCGCGGCCGGTACTGGGCCAGCGGCTTCGACCAGGAGTGATCCGCGCGGACCGCTTGTGTGCGCCGCATCACATCACGTACAGTCCCCTCGTTGACACTTTCTAGACAGGGTGTCCAAGAAAAGGGACAGCCGCATGATGCGGTACCGCCGCGAGCTCACGGAGTACCCGACCGGGTCGAGGCGACGGGTCCTCGTGGCCGTCGTCGTCACCGCGTGCTTCATCTCCGCGTACGAGGGCCAGCTGGCGCCGGTGCTGCCGCTGCTGCTCGACGACATCGGCATGTCCCTCAAGACGTACGGCGCGATCGCGGCGGCCTCGCTGCTGTGCGGCGCGCTGGCCGGCTTCCTGGGCGCCGCCTGGTCGACCGGGTCGCCGCGTCCGGGTCATCGTGCCGTGGATGTTCCTGTCTGCCGCGTCCTGCCTGTTCATGGCCTGGTCGCACACGCCGGGCCAGTTCACCGCCGCCCGCATCCTGCTCGCCTTCGTCGAGGGCGTGGCCATGGCCGGCACCCAGCCGCTCATCCGCGACTTCACGCCGCGCGTCGGCCGGGCGCAGGCCTTCGCGTTCTGGTCGTGGGGCTCGCTCGGCGCCGACTTCGTCGCCGCCGGCATCGCCGCCGCGACGCTCGACCTCTTCGGCACCTGGCACTCGCAGCTGTACATCATGGCCGGCTTCGCCTTCGCCCGCTCGGTGCTCGTCATGGTCTTCCTGCAGGACCTGGCGCCCGAGGTGCGCCACCACACCCGGCACTCCGACGAGCACGTCGTGGAGCGCGACGCCGACGCCGCCCGCCCCGGGGCCTGGGCGCTGCTGCAGCACCGCGTCGTGGCCGCGCACGTGGCGGCGATGTCGCTCATGTTCGTCCTGCTCGCCACGATGAACACGTACGCCCAGAAGATGCTCGTCGACCAGCTCGAGCTGGGCGTGCGCGAGGCGTCGGTCGTGACCATGTCGTTCTGGGCGGCCGCGCTGCTCGGCAGCCTGGTGTGGGCGCGCAAGTCCGACACGACCCAGGCGCGCAAGCCCTACCTGCTCTCCGGCGGCGTGGCCGCCTGCGCCTGCCTGGCCGTGCTCATCGCGGTGACGTCGGCCGGCGCGGACCTGCCCACCGCGGTCGTGGTCGTCCTCTTCGTCGCCCTCGGCGGCTCCGTGGCCGCCACGTTCGGCACCTGGCAGGCGAGCTTCTCCGAGCACGTCGAGGAGATCCACCCCGACGCGCAGGGCACGGCGTTCGGCCTGCAGCACCTGGTCAGCCGGCTGTGCATCCTGGCCGCCGTGCTGTTCGCGCCGCGGGTGGTCGAGGCCACGGACGGCTGGCGCGCGTGGATGGTCGTCTGCCTGGTCGCGGTGCTCGCGTTCACGCTCATCACGGCCACGATCTCCACCCGGCACCGGGCCACCGTGCCGGCGGGCGTCGGGGCGGCGCGGAATAGTCCGCCGCCGGTCCGGCTTGGCCCTGGGTATGACCACCATCGGACTCATCGGCAGCGGAAACATCGGCAGCGCCATCGCGCGACTCGCGGTGGCGGCGGGGCACGACGTCGTCCTGAGCAACCGGCGCGGGCCCGACAGCCTCGCCGGCCTCGTGGACGAGCTGGGCTCCCGCGCCCGGGCCGCGACGCCGCAGGAGGCGGCCGAGGCCGGCGACGTCGTCGTCGTGACCATCCCGCTCGCCGCCTACGCGTCGGTCCCGGTCGAGCCGCTGCGCGGCAAGACCGTCATCGACACCAACAACTACTACCCCCAGCGCGACGGCCAGATCGCCGAGCTCGACTCCGGCGAGGCGACGTCCTCGGAGCTGCTGCAGCGCCACCTGCCCGACTCGCAGGTGGTGAAGGCGTTCAACAACATCGCCTTCGCGCACATCCCCGAGCTCGCCCGCCCCTCCGGCGACGCGGAGCGCTCGGCGCTCGCGATCGCGGGCGACGACGAGCGCGCCAAGGGCGAGGTCGTGCAGCTGCTCGACGAGCTGGGCTTCGACGCCCTCGACGCCGGGCCGCTGGCCGAGGGCTGGCGCTACGAGCCGGGCACCCCGGCCTACGGCGTCCCGTACTTCGCGGATCCGGCGACGGCGGCGGCCGGTGGCACGCGCCGGCCAAGCCGGTCACGGCGGACGAGCTCAGCGCGGCCCTGGCGCAGGCGACGCGCTGACCTACTGCTGGCCGGGGCGCAGGGTCACGAACAGGCTCTGCGCCTCGGCCACGAGCCGGTCGCCGGCGTGCAGCGTGCCGGTGACCGTGTGCTTGCGGCCCTCGACCCGCTCGACGCGGGCGGCGAAGACGTGCTCGACGCCGACGAGGGTCACCGAGCGGTAGTCGACCCGCAGGTACGCGGTGCGCGCCGGCCGGCCCGCGACCGCGTTGGCGAGCGTCCCGCAGACCTCGTCGAAGAACGTGCTGACCGCTCCGCCGTGCGCGGCGCCGTTCTCGCCTCGGTGGAAGTCGCCGAACGTCACCGTGCCCGTGACCGCCTCGTCGTCGACCCGTTCGACCGCGTAGGGCGGCACGAGCGTCTGGCCCCGCCCGGACGTCGTGAGCCGGCCGAACGGCTGCTCCGCGTCGGGCACGGCGAGGGCGTCCAGCGCGGCGGCCGCCTCG
>NZ_JBNFNZ010000169.1:0-4841 GCF_057364525.1 Aeromicrobium sp. PFPM2_SD2 | reverse complement strand
GGACGGGGGTGGCGGTGGTCGCCGAGGCGGTCGCGGACGGCGTGGGCGCCGGGGCGGCTCGCTCGGCCTCGTCGTCGACGACGACGGACACGAGCAGGTACGCGGCGCCGGCCACGAGCAGGGCCACGGTGGCGACGATCAGCCAGCTCGGCAGGATGACCGCACGACGGGTCGGCGTCCGGCGATGGTCCACCGCAGGCTCAGCCTCAGACGTCGAAGCCGAGGCGGCGGGCGGAGCGCGTCCGCTGACGCTGCTCGCGCACGCGGCGCAGGCGCTTGACCAGCAGCGGGTCGAAGGCCAGGGCCTCCTCGGTGTCGATGAGCGCGTTCAGCACCTGGTAGTACCGGGTGGCGGACATGTCGAACTTCTCGCGGATGGTCTGCTCCTTGGCCCCCGCGTACTTCCACCACTGACGCTCCATCGCGAGGATCTCGCGGTCACGCTCGGACAGCGACGTCGTGGGCTCGACCACGGCCTTCTCCACAGCGCTCATGCGCACGATGGTACGGCATGAATGACAGGCGTGTCATTCACTCGGCGTGGCGAGATCCGGTGCGGGCGCCCGGCGTGCCGCGGCCAGCCCCCGTGGCCATACTGGGCCGGTGACCACCGACACCACCCCCGTGCGCTGGGGCATCCTCGCCACCGGCGCCATCGCCGAGAAGCTCGCCGCCGACGTCGCCCTCGTCCCGGGCAACGAGCTGGCGGCCGTCGGCTCGCGCCGGCTGGAGTCCGCCCGGGCCTTCGCCGACCGCTTCGGCGTCGCCCGTGCCCACGGCTCGTACGAGGAGCTGGCCGCCGACCCCGACGTCGACGTGGTCTACGTCGCCACCCCGCACGGACGCCACCTCGAGGACGCCCTGCTCTGCCTCGAGCACGGCAAGGCGGTGCTGTGCGAGAAGGCCCTGACGATGGACCAGCCCGACGCGCGCCGCCTCGTCGAGACGGCCCGCGAGAAGAAGCTGTTCCTGGCCGAGGCGATGTGGATGCGGGTGCACCCGCTCATCCGCCGCGTGCTCGAGCTCGTCGAGAGCGGGGCGCTGGGCGAGGTCCGCCAGCTGCGCGCCGACCTGGGCTTCGTCGCCGGCGGCAAGTCGCGCCTGTGGGACCCGGACCTGGGCGCCAGCGCGCTGCTCGACGTGGGCATCTACCCGCTCACCTTCGCCAACCTCTTCCTCGGCGCCCCCGAGCGGATCACCGCCGACGGCGTCGTGGCCGCCAACGGGTTCGACCTGTCCGGCGGGGCGACGCTCACCTATCCCTCCGGCGCGGTCGCGACGATCTCGTGGTCGCAGGTCGCCCAGTCCGACAGCCGCGCGTCCATCGCCGGCACCGAGGGCCGCATCGAGGTCAACGCCCCCATGCACCACCCGACGTCCGCCACCTACACGAGCAACGGCGAGGTCGAGACGCTCACCGCCCCGGTCACCGGGTACGGCTACGCGCACGAGGTGGCCGAGGTGGCCGACTGCCTGCGCCGCGGCGACACCGAGTCCGCGCTGCTGCCGCTCGACGCGACCGTCGACATCATGGGTCAGATGGACGCCATGCGGGCCCAGATCGCCGCCGCTGCGGGCGCCGGCACGAGTCGATAGGGTCGGGCCATGGCGTCGTCCGGAGCAGAGTTCGTGGTGATCGCCAACCGGCTTCCCGTCGACCGCGACGTGCTCGCGGACGGGACGGTCGCCTGGCGCAAGTCCCCCGGCGGGCTGGTCACGGCCCTGGAGCCGGTGATGAAGAGCCACGGCGGCGCCTGGATCGGCTGGCACGGCGCCCCCGACGAGACGCTCGAGCCGTTCGACGACGACGGCCTCCACCTCGTGCCGGTGCCGCTCTCGGCCCAGGAGGTCGAGGAGTACTACGAGGGGTTCTCGAACGCCACCCTGTGGCCGCTGTACCACGACGTCGTCGCTCCCCCGGCCTTCCGCCGCGAGTGGTGGGACGCCTACGTCACCGTGAATCGGCGCTTCGCCGAGCGGGCGGCCGAGGAGGCCGCGCCGGACGCGATCGTGTGGGTGCAGGACTACCAGCTCCAGCTCGTCCCGACGATGCTGCGCGACCTGCGCCCGGACCTGCGCATCGGGTTCTTCCTGCACATCCCCTTCCCGCCCACCGAGCTGTTCCAGCAGCTGCCGTGGCGCCGCCAGATCCTCGAGGGGCTGCTCGGCGCCGACCTGGTCGGCTTCCAGCTCCCCGGTGCGGCGCAGAACTTCGTCCGGCTCGTGCGCCAGCGCGTCGGGCACAAGACGCACCGCGACATGGTCTACCTGCCCGACGGCCGCGCGGTGCTGGCCAAGGCGTACCCGATCGCGATCGACGCCCAGGGCTTCGAGGAGCTGGCCCGGTCCGAACGGGTCACCCGGCGTGCGGCCGAGATCCGCGCCAGCCTCGGCGACCCCGAGAAGGTGCTGCTCGGCATCGACCGGCTCGACTACACCAAGGGCCTGCGCCAGCGCATCCGTGCCTTCGGCGAGCTGATCCGCGACGGGTCGGTGGACGTCGACGACGCCGTGTTCGTCCAGGTGGCCACCCCGTCCCGCGAGCGGGTCGACCAGTACCGCCTCCTGCGCGACGACATCGACCGGCTGGTCGGACGCATCAACGGCGACGTCGGCAAGATCGGCCAGCAGCCCATCCAGTACCTGCACGCGTCCTACCCGCGCGAGGAGATGGCCGCGCTCTACCGGGCCGCCGACGTCATGGTCGTCACGCCGCTGCGCGACGGCATGAACCTCGTGGCCAAGGAGTACGTGGCCTGCCGCTACGACGACCAGGGCGCCCTGGTGCTCAGCGAGTTCGCCGGCGCCGCCGCCGAGCTCAAGCAGGCCTACCTCGTGAACCCCTACGACATCAACGGCACGAAGTCGGCGATGCTGCAGGCCATGACCGCCGACGAGCGCGAGAACGGCCGGCGCATGAAGGCGATGCGCCGCCACGTCATGGACCACGACATCGACCGCTGGGCGCGCACCTTCCTGGACGAGCTGACCCAGGTGCGCACGCACGACAAGCCCACCCGGCCCGCCGACGTGTCCTGACCGGGGCGCGGGACCGGCCGGTGACGCCGGGGTCCCGCTAGCCTCCGGCGCATGACCACGACCGAGCCGCTGTCGCCGTCGGTCCGCCGCGGCTACGCGCTGGGCAGCGTCGCGACCGGCACGTTCGGCACCGTGCCCGGCCTGCTCCTGCTGCCGTACTTGACCGACCACCTGGGCATCGCGGCCGTCCTGGCCGGTGTCGTCGTGCTCGTGCCGAAGGCCTGGGACGTCGTGCTCAACCCGGTCGCGGGACGCCTCAGCGACCGCTCGACCCACCCGGCCGGACGGCGCCGGCCGTTCCTGCTGCGCGGCGGGCTCGCCCTGGCCGTCTGCTTCGCGCTGCTGTTCGCCGGCCCGACCTCGCCGTCCTGGCTGGGCGGGACGTACGTCGTGCTCGCCTTCCTGGCCTGCGCGACGGCGTACGCGTTCTTCCAGGTGCCGTACGTCGCGATGCCGGCCGAGATGACCGACGACTACGCCGAGCGCACCCGGCTCATGACCTGGCGCGTGGCCGTGCTGGCCCTGGCCATCCTGCTCAGCGGCGCCACCGCCCCGATGGTGGTCGACTCGGTCGGCGGCGAGCCGACGACGACCGGCTACCGGCTCATGGGCGTCTACGTCGGCGTGCTGCTGGCCCTGGGCGTCGTCGGCGCCTGGTGGGGCACCCGGAACGCGCCGCAGACCCGCGCCGAGAAGGCGTCCGGCACGCTGCGCGAGCAGCTGCGGGTGGTGGCCGGCGCGCCGGACTTCCGGGCGCTGCTCACCTGCTTCGTGGTGCAGGCGCTCGGCATCGGCGCCCTGCTGGCCGGCGTCGCGTACGTGGCGGACGACCTGCTGGAGTCGTCGGCGGCCTCGACCTTCCTGTTCGCCGCGTTCGTGGGGCCGGCGATCGTCGTCACGCCGCTGTGGGAGCGGTACGCCCGCACGCGGGGCAAGCGCTCGGGGTACGTCCTGGCGTCGGTGCTGCTGGCCCTCGGCGCCCTGGCCCTGCTGAGCACCCGCACCGGCGGGGCCGGGTGGGCGTACGCCGCCGCCGTGCTGGTGGGGATCGGCTACGCCGGGGCCCAGGTGTTCCCCATGGCGATGCTGCCCGACGCCGCCGCCCGCGACGCCGAGCGCACCGGCGAGAACCGGGTCGGCGTCTACACCGGCATCTGGACCGCCGGCGAGACGCTCGGCCTCGCGCTCGGGCCGGGCCTGTTCGCGCTCGTGCTGTCGCTCGGCGGGTACGTCTCGTCCACCGACGGGGACGCCGTCCAGCCCGACAGCGCCCTGGACGCGATCGCGGTCGGGTTCTCGGTCGTGCCCGCCCTGCTCGTGCTGGCCGGGCTGCTCTGGCTGCGCCGCTACCGCCTCGACGAGGAGCCCCGATGAACCACGACGCCGTCCGTGCCCGGCTGCAGGAGCTGCGCGCCGGCGACCTGCCCACCCACGGCGGCCGGACGCTCGCCTACGTCTACGACTCCGGGCTGGCCGACGTCGACGCGCTGGCCCAGGAGGCGCTGGCCGCGTTCGCGTCCACCAACGGGCTCGACCCCACCGCCTTCCCGAGCCTGCTGGCCATGGAGCGGGACCTCGTCCGGCTCGCCCGCGGCCTGCTGCGCGGGCCGGACTCGGTCGTGGGCACGGTGACGTCCGGCGGAACCGAGTCGGTGCTGCTGGCCGTGCAGTCCGCCCGCGACGCCCACCCGGAGGTCGCGCGTCCGGTCATGGTCGTGCCCACCACCGCGCACGCGGCGTTCGCCAAGGCCGCGCACTACTTCGGGGTCGAGCGCGTCGCCGTGCCCGTCGACCCGGTGCGA
>NZ_JBNFNZ010000168.1:0-4843 GCF_057364525.1 Aeromicrobium sp. PFPM2_SD2 | reverse complement strand
CGACCACCGGGGGCCGCGGCGCGCTTGGCCGCCTCGGCCTCGCGCTCGGCGCGGGTGCCGGCGACCTCGCCCTTGTAGATCCAGACCTTCACGCCGATGCGGCCGAAGGTCGTCTTGGCCTCGTAGAAGCCGTAGTCGACGTCCGCACGCAGGGTGTGCAGCGGCACGCGACCCTCGCGGTAGAACTCCGAGCGGCTCATCTCGGCGCCGCCGAGACGGCCGGAGCACTGGATGCGGATGCCCTTGGCGCCCGAGCGCATGGTCGACTGCATCGCCTTGCGCATGGCGCGACGGAACTGCACGCGGCCCGAGAGCTGCTCGGCGACGCCCTGGGCGACCAGCTGCGCGTCCATCTCCGAGTTCTTGACCTCGAGGATGTTCAGCTGCACCTGCTTGCCCGTGAGCTTCTCGAGGTCGCCGCGGATGCGGTCGGCCTCGGCGCCACGGCGGCCGATGACGATGCCCGGACGCGCGGTGTGGATGTCGACGCGGACGCGCTCACGCGTGCGCTCGATCTCCACGCGGCTGATGCCGGCGCGGTCCATGCCCTTGGTCAGGAGCTTGCGGATCTTGACGTCCTCGCCGACGTAGCTGCTGTACAGCTTGTCCGCGTACCAGCGGCTCTTGTGGTCGGTCGAGATGCCCAGTCGGAAGCCGTGCGGGTTGATCTTCTGTCCCACTAGCGGTTCCCACCCTTCTTGTTCGAGTCGTCCGCAGGCTGCACGACCACGGTGATGTGGCTGGTGCGCTTGAGGATGCGGTTGGCAGCGCCCTTGGCGCGCGGCCGCCAACGCTTCATGGTCGGGCCCTCGTCGACGAGGACCTTGCTCACGACGAGGTTCGCCCGGTCGAGGTTCTCGGTGCTGGTCGCGTTGGCCACGGCGACGCGACGAGCTTGTAGAAGACCTCGGAGACGGCCTGCGGCGCGAACTGCAGGGTCGCCAGGGCGCTGTCGACGTCGGCGCCGCGCACGAGCGCGGCCACGCGGCGGGCCTTCTGCGGCGTCACGCGCACGAAGCGCGCGACGGCGAAGGAGCCGGCCTCGTCGCCGAGCAGGCTGTCACGACGGGCGCTGGAGTTCTGACGGGTCGCGGCGGTCATCGGCGCTTCGCCTTCCGGTCGTCCTTCTCGTGGCCACGGAAGGTGCGCGTGGGAGCGAACTCCCCGAGCTTGTGGCCGACCATCGAGTCGGTGACGAAGACCGGGACGTGCTTGCGGCCGTCGTGCACGGCGATCGTGTGTCCGATGAAGGACGGAAGGATCATCGAGCGACGCGACCAGGTCTTGATCACCTGGTGGGTTCCGGCCTCGTTCTGCGCGTCCACCTTCTTCTCGAGGTGGCCGTCGATGAACGGGCCCTTCTTCAAACTACGCGGCATGGGTCAGTCCTTCCTTACCGCTTGCCGGTCTTGCGACGACGGACGATGAGCTGGTCGCTGGCCTTGCGCTTGCGCGTACGGCCCTCGGGCTTGCCCCACGGGCTGACCGGGTGGCGACCACCGGAGGTCTTGCCCTCACCGCCACCGTGCGGGTGGTCGATCGGGTTCATGGCGACACCACGGACGGTCGGGCGGACGCCCTTCCAGCGCTTGCGGCCGGCCTTGCCCCAGTTGATGTTCGACTGCTCGGCGTTGCCGACCTCGCCGATGGTGGCGCGGCAGCGGACGTCGACGTAGCGCATCTCGCCCGAGGGCAGACGCAGCTGCGCGCGGTTGCCCTCACGGGCGACCAGCTGGACGCGGGCACCGGCCGAGCGGCCCATCTTCGCGCCGCCACCGGGACGGAGCTCGATGTTGTGCAGGACCGAGCCGACCGGGATGTTGCGCAGCGGCAGGTTGTTGCCGGGCTTGATGTCGCACCGGTGCCGGACTCCACCGTCATGCCCTGGCGCAGGCCGTCGGGGCAGATGATGTAGCGCTTCTCGCCGTCGGCGTAGTGCAGCAGCGCGATGCGGGCGGTGCGGTTGGGGTCGTACTCGATGTGAGCGACCTTGGCCGGCACGCCGTCCTTGTCGTAGCGCTTGAAGTCGATGACGCGGTAGGCGCGCTTGTGACCGCCGCCCTGGTGACGCGTCGTGATACGACCCTGGTTGTTGCGGCCGCCCTTCTTGGGCAGCGGCTCGACCAGCGACTTCTCCGGCGTGGTGCGGGTGATCTCGGCGAAGTCGGCCACGCTCGAGCCACGACGGCCCGGGGTGGTCGGCTTGTACTTACGGATAGCCATGGAAAATCAGTCCTCGTCGTCTCAGGCGCTCGGCGCCGAGAAGATGTCGATGGTCTGGCCGGCCGCGACGGAGACGATGGCGCGCTTGGTGTTCTTGCGCTTGCCCTCGCCGTTGCGGGTACGACGGACCTTGCCCACGCGGTTGAGCGTGTTCACGGCCGTGACCTTGACGCCGAAGATGGTCTCCACGGCGATCTTGATCTCGGTCTTGTTCGCGTCCGGGTGCACCTCGAAGGTGTACTTGTTGTCCTCGATCAGACGGTAGGTCTTCTCGCTGACGACCGGGGCGAGCAGGACGTCACGGTGGTCCTTGCGCTGCGTGGTCACTTGCTACCTCCTGCGGTGAAGCCCGCGGCCTGGGCCGTCTCGGCGGAGTCGAACCACACCTCGGCCTCGACGTCGGCGTAGCCGGCGTCGTCCGCGGTGTAGTAGGAGCCGGCGGCACCCTTGACCTCGTGACCCTTGGGCGCGTTGCCGCTCTTGAGCGGCGCCTTCGAGCCCGGGCCGAACGGCTGGGTCTTGGTCGCGCCCTCGGCGGCGGCCTCGGCCGGAGCCTCGGTCGTCTCGGCCTGCGGCGCGGCCTTCTTGGTCGCGGCCTTCTTCGGGGCGGCGGCCGGAGCAGCAGCCTCGGTGACGGCGGCGCTCAGCTTGACCGTCTCGACACCCTCGGCCGAGCGAGCGGCGACGAAGGCGTCGAACGCGGCCTGGGTGAACACCACGTCGTCGCTACGGACGACGTCGTAGGTGTTGAGCTGGTCGTAGCTGATCAGCCAGACCTGCTTGGCGTTGCGCAGGCTCTTGATCGTCAGCTCGTCGTTGCGGTCGACGACGACCAGGACGCGCGGACGCGCGGTGATCGCCAGCAGCGCCTCGACGGCGGCCTTGGTCGACGGGGCGTCGCCCGTGACCAGGCTGTCGACGACGTGCAGGCGACCCGAGCGGGCCCGGTCCGAGAGGGCACCGCGCAGGGCGGCGGCCTTCATCTTCTTGGGCGTGCGCTGGTCGTAGCTGCGCGGCGTCGGGCCGTGCACCACGCCACCACCGGTGTACTGGGGAGCGCGGATCGAGCCCTGGCGGGCGCGACCGGTGCCCTTCTGGCGGTACGGCTTCTTGCCACCACCGCGGACCTCGCCGCGGCTCTTGGTGTCGTGCGTGCCCTGACGGGCGGCAGCGAGCTGCGCGGTGACGACCTGGTGGATGAGCGGGACGTTCGTCTGCGCACCGAACAGGTCGACGGGCAGGTCGACGTCGACGGTCTTCGCCATGGCGTCAGGCTCCCTTCGCGGCGTTGCGGATGACGACGAGCTGGCCCTTGGGACCGGGCACGGCGCCCTTGACGAGGATGAGGCCCTTCTCGGCGTCGACCGCGTGAACCTTGAGGTTCTGCGTGGTGACGGTGTCGGTGCCCATGTGGCCGGCCATGCGCAGGCCCTTGAAGACGCGGCCCGGGGTGGCGCAGCCACCGATCGAGCCCGGCTTGCGGTGGTTGCGGTGCGCGCCGTGCGAGGCGCTCACGCCGGCGAAGCCGTGACGCTTCATGACGCCGGCGAAGCCCTTGCCCTTGCTGGTGCCGGTGACGTCGACGACGTCGCCCGCGGCGAAGATCTCCGGGGAGATCTCCTGGCCCAGCGTGTAGTCGGCGACCAGCTCGGTGCGGATCTCGACGACGTGGCGGCGCGGCGTGACGCCGGCCTTGGCGAAGTGACCCGCCTCGGGGCGGTTCACCTTGCGGCCGTCGATCTCGCCGAAGCCGATCTGGACGGCGGTGTAGCCGTCGGTCTCCTGCGTGCGGATCTGCGTGACGACGTTGGTGTCGGCAGCGATCACGGTCACGGGGATGACGCGGTTGTCGGCGTCCCAGACCTGGGTCATGCCGAGCTTGCGGCCCAGGAGGCCGCGCGCGTTCGCGGTGGAAGTCGTGCTCATAGGTCGTCTACCCCTCAGAGCTTGATCTCGATGTCGACGCCGGCAGGCAGGTCGAGCCGCATGAGCGAGTCGACGGTCTTGGGCGTCGGGTCGATGATGTCGATGAGCCGCTTGTGCGTACGCATCTCGAAGTGCTCGCGGCTGTCCTTGTACTTGTGGGGCGAACGGATCACGCAGAACACGTTCTTCTCGGTCGGCAACGGCACCGGCCCGGCCACCTTCGCACCCGTGCGCGTGACCGTGTCGACGATCTTGCGCGCCGAGGTGTCGATCACCTCGTGGTCGTAGGCCTTGAGCCTGATGCGGATCTTCTGTCCCGCCATGCTCTCAGTTCGTCCTTCTCGTCGTTTACCGCTTGTCGTTCTCGCCCCGGCCGGGGAGAACGGCTGCTCCCCCTCCGACCCCCGAGGTCGGGCGTGTCGCGGCGCGCAGCGCCATCGATGTGCCGATCTCGAGTTGGTGAGTTGGGCCTGCAGCCCCTCCGATGAGGTTCCGCGAGCCAGGCAGGTTCTCAGGTCCGGCGACGGCGCTGACCCCGGCCCCGGAGGGGGGATCCTGCGACGACGCCCCAGCGAACCCACCGGAGCAACCTGACTAGTCTGTCAGACGATCCCCCGATAGCACAAATCAGGTCCGCGCGGCCTTCGTCACGGGTTCCGTGGCGCGTCGCGCGGGCGCGCGGGCGGCGCGCGCG
>NZ_JBNFNZ010000167.1:0-4845 GCF_057364525.1 Aeromicrobium sp. PFPM2_SD2 | reverse complement strand
GTGACGACGGCGATCGTGCCCTCCACCCGGCGCCAGCTCGTCGACGGCTGCCACCGTCGCACGCAGCTCGTCGCCGGGGGCGACGACCTCGTGCGCGGTGCTCACCGGTCTCGCGCACCGCGCGGGCCAGGTCGGCGTCCGGGGCCGCGACCTTGGCCACCTCGGCGGCGAAGTCGTAGATCTCGGCGGAGTTGCGGTAGTTCGTCGACAGCCGGAACTCGTGCAGCGGCAGGTTCGCCAGGGCCGCGGCGCGCGCCTCGGCGGCCTCCTCGCGGTGCGGCCAGGACGACTGGGCCTGGTCGCCGACGATCGTCCAGCTGGCGTAGCGGCCGCGACGGCCGAGCATGCGCCACTGCATCGGGGACAGGTCCTGCGCCTCGTCGACCAGCACGTGGGCGAAGCCGTCGTCCTCGATCGACGACGTCGAGCGCAGCTGGTTGCGCCGCTCGCGCTCGGCCCGCTCGAAGCTCATGAGCTCGCGGGGCGCGTCGTCGGACTCGTCGTCCTCGACCGGCACCTCGCCGAGCAGGTAGCGCAGCTCGTCGATGAGCGGGACGTCCTCGATGGACGGCTCGGCGTGCTGCTCCCACGACCCCTTCATCGCCGCGACCTCGGCCCGGGTGAACGTGCGCGCGGCGAGCGACTCGATGACCTGCGGCAGGGTGCGCCACAGAGCGACGGCCTCCAGCGGGGGCCACCAGTCCTCGACGAACTCGCGGAAGGCGGCCGACCCGGTGATCTCGTCGGCGAAGCCCTCCTTGCCCTTCTCGAGCGCGCGCTCTCCCTTCACCTGGCGCCACAGCGCGTCCACGAGCGCGGCCGGCGCCTTGGCGTAGGCCTGGTTGCGGCGCAGGTTGCTCATCAGCTGGCGGCGGATGGCCCGCAGCTGGCGCTGGTCCAGGCGCAGCACGTCGTCCTTGTAGAAGAAGCGGAACGACTCCGGCTCGCCCGGCTGGCTCCACGTGACCAGGCGCGACAGCAGCCCCGCCATGCGCTGCGAGCCCTTGGCCGCAGCGGCCGCCGGCTCGTCGTGGCGGTCGGTGCGGACGCCGTCGACGACCTCGCCGAGGGCGCGCAGCGTCACGGCGGTCTCGCCGAGGCTGGGCAGGACGCGCTCGATGTAGCTCATGAAGACGCCCGACGGTCCGACGACGAGCACGCCGCCGGACTCGAACGCGCCGGTCGTTGTAGAGCAGGAACGCCGCGCGGTGCAGGGCGACGACGGTCTTGCCGGTGCCCGGGCCCCCGCCGATGATCGTGGCGCCGCGGGCGGGGGCGCGGATCGCCTCGTCCTGCTCCTTCTGGATGGTCGCGACGACCGAGTGCATCTTGGCGTCGCGGGCGCGGCTGAGGCTGGCCAGCAGCGCGCCCTCGCCGACGACGACCATGTCGTCGGGGGCGTGCTCGGCGTCCAGCAGGTCGTCCTCGACGCCGACGACGGTCTGGCCGGACGAGCGCAGCACGCGGCGGCGCACGACGCCCTTGGGCTCGTTCGCGGTGGCCTGGTAGAACAGCGCGGCCGCGGGGGCGCGCCAGTCGACGAGCAGGATCTCGCGGTCGGCGTCGCGCACGCCGATGCGGCCGATGTAGCGCGCGTCGCCGTCGGTCAGGTCGAGCCGGCCGAAGACGAGACCGTCGTGCGCGGCGTTGAGCGCGGCGAGCCGCTTCGAGGCCTGGAAGACCATCGCGTCACGCTCGACGAGACCGCCCTCGTTGCCGACGTGCCCGCGGGCGTAGCCCTCCTTGACCAGCGAGGTGGCGACCCGGGCCGACTCGGCGAGCCGGTCGTACACGGTGTCGACGTACGCCTGCTCGTGGGCGATCTCGGCCTGCGCCTGGTCGTGCGTGGCGGTCACGGAGCTCCTCGGGAGGTCGAACGGGAACTCTCAAGTCTAGGCACCGGGCACCAGCGGCGCGCCGGTGCCTCGCGACGTGGACGCGTGAGGTCGAACGCACCTCCCGGAGGGACGAGATCAGTCCTCCACGACGAGGACCAGCGTGCGCAGGGAGCCCCGCGAGAACAGCGTCGCCCGCAGCTGTGTCGGCGCGGTCCCCCACGGCACGTCGACATCAGGTGGTGCGCCTCCTGCTCGTCCGCGGCGCGGACGGTGCTGAAGGCGACGTCGTTCACGAGCGTCCGTTCGATCGCCGGACTCGAGACGAGCGCCATCGTGTCGGCCCGGGACAGGGCCCTGACGAAGTCCCACCGCTGGCCGAGCTCGTCGAAGAACGCGTCGTTCATCATGCGGATCGCCCGCGGCGACCCGGCCTTTCGCTTCTTCGCCATCGGTCCCGGACGTCAGCCCTTGCGGGTGAGGAACGCGGTCATCGCGGCGCGGGCCTCGTCGGAGCCGAACAGGCGCGCGGACTGGGCCGCCACCTCGTCGCCGAGGGCGTCGATGCGGGCGACGAGGTCGCGATTCACCAGCTGCTTGGTCTCGCGCAGGCCCTGCGGCGAGCCCTGCGCGAGGTCGGCGAGGACGTCGCGGACGGCCTGGTCGAGCGCCGCGTCGTCCACGACCCGGGTGACCAGGCCGATCTCCGCGGCCTCGGCCGCGTCGAAGCGGCGGGCGGTGAGGAACAGGTCGGACGCCGCACGCGGGCTCAGGCGCGGCAGCAGGCTGAGCGAGATGACCGACGGGGCCAGGCCCAGGCGCACCTCGGTGAGCTGGAAGGTGACCGACGCCGCGGCCACGACGACGTCCGTCGCCCCGACGAGCCCGAGGCCCCCGGCGCGGACAGGGCCGGCCAGCGCCACGACGACCGGCTTGGCCGACGTCGCGATCGTCGCTGCAGGTTCGACCAGCGGGCCCGGCCCGGTCTCCATCCCGCCCTCGGACGCTCGGACAGGTCCGCGCCCGAGCAGAACACGCGGTGCGCCGAGCGCAGCAGCACCGCGCGGACGTCCGCGTCCGCCTCGGCCGCCGCCAGCCGCTCGCCGAGCTCGGTGACGAGCTGGGCCGAGAGCGCGTTGCGGTTGTGCTCGCTGTCGAGCGTGATGGTGGCGACGCCGTCCGCGACGTCCAGGTGCACCAGCTCCGGCATGGGTCTTCCTCTCTCGCTGAGCGTGACGTTGTGCACGCGACACGCCGACAAAGGCGTACACAACGCCACTCCCAGCGGGGACCGATCAGTAGGACTTGGGCAGGCCGAGCGAGAACTGGGCCACGAAGTTGAGGATCATCTCCCGGCTCACCGGCGCGATGCGCGACAGGCGCGAGCCGGCGAGCAGCTGCACCAGACCGTACTCATGGGCCAGCCCGTTGCCGCCCAGCGCCTGGATGGCCCGGTCGACCGCGACGCAGACGACCTCGCCGGCCGCGTACTTGGCCATGTTGGCCGCCTCGCCGGCGGCCATGTGGTCGCCGGCCGCGTACAGCGCGGCCGCCTTCTGCGTCATCAGCCGGGCCAGCTCGACCTCGATGTGGGTCTGCGCGAGCGGGTGCGCGACGGCCTGGTGGGCGCCGATCGGCGTCTTCCAGACCTGCCGCTCCTTGGCGTACGCGGTGGCCTTCTCCAGCGCCAGCCGCGCGGTGCCGGTGGCGAACGAGGACGCCATGATGCGCTCGGGGTTGAGCCCGGCGAACAGCTGCTCCAGACCGGCGTCCTCGCTGCCGACGAGTGCGTCCTGGGGCAGCAGGACGTCGTCGAAGAACAGCGTGAACTGCTTCTCGGGACTGTTGATGCCCATGTCGATCTCGTTGAACGTGAAGCCCTCGGCGTCCGTCGGGACGAGGAAGAGCGCCGGCTTCAGCTTGCCCGTCCGCGCGTCCTCGAGCCGGGCGACGACGAGCACCGCGTCGGCCTCGTCCACGCCCGAGATGTACGTCTTGGTGCCCGTGAGCCGCCAGCCGTCCTCGGTGCGGTAGCCGGTCGTGACGATGTTGTGCGAGTTGCTGCCCGCGTCCGGCTCCGTGATCGAGAACGCGAACGTCGCGGTGCCGTCGGCCAGGCCGGGCAGCCAGCGCTGCTTCTGCTCCTCGGTGCCGTACTGGGCGATGATCGTGCCGACGATGGCCGGCGAGACGACCATGAGCAGCAGCGGACAGCCGGCCGCGGCCAGCTCCTCGCACACGGCGGCGAGGTCGCCGATGTCGCCGCCGCCTCCGCCGTACTCCTCGGGCACGGCGACGCCGAGGTAGCCGAGCTTGCCGGCCTCGGCCCACAGCTCGGTGGTCTTGCGGCCCTCCTTGGCGGCGGCGTCGAAGTACTCCTGGCCGTACTTGCGGCCGAGCTCGGCCACGGCCCGGCGGAGCGCCCGGCGCTCCTCGCTCTCGGTGAACGCGGTGGTCATCCCTGCTCCTCCTCGACGACGGCCAGCACGGCGCCGGACTCGACCTGCGAGCCGGCCGCGACGTGGACCTCGGTGACGACGCCGTCCGCGGGCGCGGCGACGGTGTGCTGCATCTTCATGGCCTCGAGCACGAGGACGGTCTGGCCGCGCTCGACCCGCTGGCCGGCCTGCACCGCGACCGACACGACAGCCGCGGGCATCGGGGCGAGCAGCGAGCCGGCGGCGACGACCTCGGACGGTCGACGAACCGCGGCACGACGCCCAGCGAGAGCGCCCCCCTCGGGCCCGGCGACGTCCACGGACGTCTCGCCCACGGTCACGTCGTAGGACGTGCGGACGCCGTCGCGCTCGAGCACCACGCGGGTGGACGTCGCCGCCACGACGGTGGCCAGGTCGCTCACCAGCCGCCCGCCCACGCTGGAGTAGGCGACCTCGAGCGGCTCCTCGCGACCCGGCACGGTGAACGTCCGGGTGCGCGGCTGCGACGGCACGTTGCGGTAGGCCGCCGGCACCCCGTCCCAGCACGCGCGCGGACGCCCGCGCCGTCTCGG
>NZ_JBNFNZ010000166.1:0-4891 GCF_057364525.1 Aeromicrobium sp. PFPM2_SD2 | reverse complement strand
GCACCGAGCCGCTGGCCCGGGCTGTGCAGGGACGCGCTCGGTGGCCCGGGCGACGTCGTCGTTCGACGGACTGGCTGCTCGTGGTGGGCCGGGGCCGGCTGGCGCCCTGGTGGTCGGCGTCGTGCTGCGCCGCCGGGTCTGACTAGCGCGTGCGGGTCTGGCCCTTGAGCGCGGCCGGGATCTCCTTGGCCGTGGCGATGGTCTTCTCCGGCGCCTTGATCTTCTTGAGCTTGCGGATGCCGACGAAGACCAGCAGGAGCATGAGCACCAGGTAGAAGCCGGTCACGATGAGGAAGCACCAGGCCGGGTGGAGCCCGGTCATGGTGAGGAAGTACGCGGCGGCGATCGAGCCGAGCACGATGATGAGCAGGCCGAGGAAGGCGCTGGCGGCGAGCAGACCGGTGCCGAGGCCGGCGGCCTTGGCACTGACCCGCAGCTCGCTCTTGGCCAGCTGGATCTCGGCCTGCACCAGGCTCGAGATGTCGCGGCTGGCGTCGGCGACCAGACGCCCGATCGTGGGCTCGTCCGTGGGCTGCGGCTGCTGCTCGGTCACGCTCATGGCCGCGAGCCTACACAGCGCAGGCCGACCCCGCAGGGCGTCCGGACGCGGCCGGGGGCGGCCGACGCGACCGGCGTGGCACCGGTGGTCGGACCCGCCCCCGGACGGGACGGCGTACGGCTCAGTCGTCGCTCTTGGCCGACTTCATGCCCTCGGAGATGAGCGACATCACCGAGCTGTCGGCCAGCGTCGTGGCGTCCCCGACCTCGCGGTTCTCGGCGACGTCGCGCAGCAGCCGGCGCATGATCTTGCCCGAGCGCGTCTTGGGCAGCTCGGCCACGACCAGGATCTGGCGCGGCTTGGCGATCGGGCCGATCTCCTTGGCGACGTGGTTGCGCAGGTCGGCGATGACGCTGTCGTCGGCCTCCTGGCCGTCGACGAGCGCCGACTCGCGCAGGATGACGAACGCGACGACCGCCTGGCCGGTGGTCTCGTCGGCCGCGCCCACGACGGCCGCCTCGGCGACCTTCGGGTGCGAGACGAGCGCGGACTCGATCTCGGTCGTCGACAGGCGGTGGCCCGAGACGTTCATGACGTCGTCGACGCGGCCGAGCAGCCAGA
Organism: Aeromicrobium sp. PFPM2_SD2; assembly: GCF_057364525.1. NCBI lineage: Bacteria > Bacillati > Actinomycetota > Actinomycetes > Propionibacteriales > Nocardioidaceae > Aeromicrobium > Aeromicrobium sp. PFPM2_SD2. The sequence goes on along the minus strand of NZ_JBNFNZ010000166.1, from coordinate 3,771 downwards.
TGTCGCCGTCCTCGTCCTTCTTGGCCCCGTCGCCGGCGAAGTAGAAGCCGGGGAAGCGCGACCAGTAGGTGTCCTGGAAGCGCTGGTCGTCGCCCCAGATCGTGCGCAGCATGGACGGCCACGGCTCGGTCAGCACCAGGTAGCCGCCCTCGCCGTTGCCGACCGGCTGGCCCGCGTCGTCCACGACCTCGGCGCTGATGCCCGGGATGGCGCGCATGGCCGAGCCCGGCTTGGCCGCGGTGACGCCGGGCAGCGGGGTGATCATGTGCGCGCCGGTCTCGGTCTGCCACCAGGTGTCGACGATCGGGGTGCGTCCGCCGCCGATGTTCTCGCGGTACCAGACGTACGCCTCGGGGTTGATCGACTCGCCGACCGAGCCCAGGACGCGCAGGCTCGACAGGTCGTACTCGGCCGGGATCTGCTCGCCCCACTTCATGCACGTGCGGATGGCGGTGGGCGCCGTGTAGAACTTCGTCACCCCGTGCTGCTGGATGATCTCCCACCAGCGGCCCTTGTGCGGCGTGTCGGGCGTGCCCTCGTACATCACCTGCGTCGCGCCGCAGGCCAGCGGGCCGTAGACGATGTAGCTGTGGCCGGTGACCCAGCCGATGTCGGCGGTGCACCAGTAGACGTCGTCGTCCTTGAGGTCGAAGACGCCCCAGAACGAGTACGCCGACTGCACGAGGTAGCCGCCGGTGGTGTGCAGGATGCCCTTGGGCTTGCCCGTGGTGCCCGACGTGTACATGACGTAGAGCGGGTGCTCGCTGTCGAACGCCTCCGGCGTGTGCTCGGGCGAGGCGGACGCGACGACGTCGTGCCACCACACGTCGCGGCCCTCGGACCAGTCGACGTCCTGGCCGGTGCGGCGCACCACCAGCACGTGCTCGACGACGGACGTGCGGGAGACCGCCTCGTCGACGGCGGGCTTGAGGGCGCTCGGGGCACCGCGGCGGTAGCCGCCGTCGGCGGTGATGACGACCTTGGCCTGGCAGTCCTCGACCCGGCTGGCCAGGGCGTCGGCCGAGAACCCGCCGAAGACGACCGTGTGCGGGGCGCCGAGGCGGGCGCACGCGAGCATCGCGACGACGGCCTCGGGGATCATCGGCATGTAGATGGCGACCCGGTCGCCGGCCGCGACGCCCAGGTCGGTCAGCGCGTTGGCGGCGCGGCTGACCTCGTCCTGCAGGTCGCGGTAGGTGATCGTGCGGGTGTCGTCCGCCGGCTCGCCGACCCAGTGGAGGGCGACCTTGTCGCCGTGGCCGGCCTCGACGTGGCGGTCGACGCAGTTGTACGCGGCGTTGAGGCGTCCGCCGACGAACCACTTCGCGAACGGCGGGTTCGACCAGTCGAGCACCTCCTCGAACGGGGTCTCCCAGTCCAGGCGGCCGGCCTGCTCGGTCCAGAACCCGAGCCGGTCCTCGGCGGCGCGGTCGTACGCCTCGGCGGTCAGGTTCGCGTGCTGCGCCAGCTCGGCCGGCGGCTCGAAGCGGCGGTTCTCGTGCAGGAGGTTGCTGAGGCCTTCAGCGCTCACGGTGGCTCCTTCGGAAGGGGTGTGTGGTGCGCCACCCATTGTGGCGCACCACACACACGGGGTCGGACGGACTACTTCTCGGCGCCGGCGCCGGTCAGGGACCGGACCTCGAGCTCGGGGAAGCGCTCCTCCGAGACGCGGCTCTTGGTCGTGACCGTGCCCAGCCAGCCCAGGAAGAAGCCGAGCGGGATCGACACGATGCCGGGTTCTCCAGCGGGAACCAGCTGATGTCGATGCTCTCGGGCAGCAGCGACAGGTTCTTGCCGTTGGCGTCCAGGCCCTTGCCCGAGACGACCGGCGAGAAGATCACCAGGCCGACGGCCGAGATGAGGCCGCCGTAGATGCTCCACACGGCGCCGCGGGTGTTGAACCGCTTCCAGAACAGGTTGTAGAGCAGGGCCGGCAGGTTGGCCGAGGCCGCGACCGCGAAGGCCAGCGCCACCAGGAAGGCGACGTTGAGGCTCTGGCCGGGGATGGCCAGCAGGATCGCGACGCCGCCGATGACGAACGCGGCGATGCGGGCGACCTTGACCTCGTCCTTGCCGGTGACCTCGCCCTTCTTCCAGACGTTGGCGTACAGGTCGTGCGCCACCGACGAGGCGGACGTCAGGGTGAGGCCGGCGACCACGGCGAGGATGGTCGCGAACGCGACCGCCGAGATCAGGGCCAGCAGGATGGCGCCGCCGGTCGTGCCGGCTCCGCCGCCCACCGCCTCGGCCAGCAGCGGCGAGGCCAGGTTGCCGCCGGACTCGACGATGCGGTCCTTCGCGTCGCCCTTGACCAGCGCCGCGGCGCCGAAGCCCAGGACCAGCGTCAGCAGGTAGAACGTGCCGATGATGCCGATCGCCCAGAGCACCGACTGGCGGGCCTGCTTGGCGGTCGGGACGGTGTAGAAGCGCACGAGGATGTGCGGCAGGCCGGCGGTGCCCAGGACGAGGGCGATGCCGAGCGAGACGAAGTCGATCTTGCTCGTCGTCGTCGCGCCGTACTTGAGGCCCGGCTCGAGGAACGCCTTGCCCTGGCCGCTGTTGTCGGCCGCGGTGCCCAGCAGGTCCGAGAGGTTGAAGCCGAACTTGGCCAGCACGAGGATCGAGATGAGCAGCGTGCCGAACATGAGCAGGACGGCCTTGACGATCTGCACCCAGGTGGTGCCCTTCATGCCGCCGAAGACGACGTAGAAGATCATGAGGATGCCGACCGCGACGATGGTGAGGTTCTTGGCCGCGTCGCTGTCGACGCCGAGCAGCAGCGCGACGAGCGCGCCGGCGCCGACCATCTGGGCGAGCAGGTAGAAGATCGACACGACGATCGTCGACGTGGCGGCCGCGGTGCGGATGGGGCGCTGCTCCATCCGGTAGGCGAGCTGGTCGGCCATCGTGAAGCGGCCGGAGTTGCGCAGCAGCTCGGCGACCAGCAGCAGGGCCACGAGCCACGCCACGAGGAAGCCGATCGAGTACAGGAAGCCGTCGTAGCCCGACAGCGCGATGGCGCCGGAGATGCCCAGGAACGAGGCGGCCGACATGTAGTCGCCGCCGATGGCGAAGCCGTTCTGGACGCCGCTGAACGAGCGTCCGCCGGCGTAGTAGTCGGCCGCGGTCTTGGTGTTGCGGCTGGCCCAGAAGGTGATGCCGACGGTCAGCAGCACCACGAGCACGAACAGGGTCGCGGTCAGGGCCTGGTGGTCGCCGCTCTCGCTGGCGGCGAGCAGGACGTCCCGGGTGGTCATCGCTCCACCTCACGCTCGAACTGGCCGCGCAGGTCGTCGGCGATGGGGTCCATGTTCGTGGCCGAGTAGCTCGCGTACGCCCAGGCGATGCCGAAGGTCGTCACGAACTGCAGCAGGCCCCAGACGAGAGCCACGTTGATGTTGCCCACGACCTTCGTGCCCATGAGGTCGGGCGCCCAGTTCGAGGCCAGGACGTAGGCCAGGTACCAGACCATGAAGGCGACGGTGGTGGGCAGGACGAACCGCCGGTAGGCGGAGCGCAGCCGGTGGAAGTCGGCCGAGGCGTGGATGCGTTCGTACTCGGCGTGGACCGCTGGCGAGATCTTCTCGGCCACAGCACACCCCTTTCTGGTCGGAGGACGGGTGCTGAGCCGACGGTAGGGACGCGCAACGGTGTGTGCCAGGTCACACGCGCGGCGTTGCGGCCAAGGCCGCGGTCGCGTTCGCCCGGCGGTCGGGCGGCTGCGACGAGCGGTCGGCCGGGCGCGACGAAACGGTCAGGCGCCGCAGGACG
>NZ_JBNFNZ010000165.1:0-4912 GCF_057364525.1 Aeromicrobium sp. PFPM2_SD2 | reverse complement strand
CGAGTCGGCGCGCGCGCGAGACCGTGCCGCCGCGGTCGCCGCCGCCGAGGCCGAGCTCGATCACCCAGTCCGCCGCCGCGACCACCTGCATGTCGTGCTCGACCACCACGACGGTGTCACCGGCGTCGGTGAGCCGGACGAGCACACGCACCAGGTCACGGACGTTCACCGGGTGCAGGCCGCCGGTGGGCTCGTCGAGCACGAAGACGGTTCCGCCGCGACGGGGACGCTGCAGCTCGGTCGCGAGCTTGATGCGCTGCGCCTCGCCGCCGGACAGCTCGGTGGCCGGCTGTCCCAGGGTGAGGTAGCCCAGGCCGACGTCGAGCAGCGTGCCCAGCGCCCGGTGCACCGCCGGCACGTCGGCGAAGAAGTCCGCCGCCTCCTGCACCGTCATCGCCAGCACCTGCCCGATGTCGCGCTCGCGGTAGCGCACCTCGAGCGTCTCGGGGTTGTAGCGCGAGCCCCGGCAGGTGGGGCAGGTCGAGTAGCTCGTCGGCAGGAAGACGAGCTCGATGGCGATGAACCCCTCCCCCTCGCAGGTCGGGCACCGGCCGGCCTCGACGTTGAACGAGAAGCGTCCGGCCGACCAGCCCCGCGCCCGGGCCTCGTCGGTGGCGGCGAACAGCCGCCGCACCGCGTCGAACAGGCCGGTGTACGTCGCCAGGTTGGAGCGCGGCGAGCGGCCGATCGGCCGCTGGTCGATCTCGACCAGGCGCGGCGCCTCGTCGCCGGACGCTCGCAGGCGCTCGGCGACGGCGGTGAGCAGCGACGTCTTGCCCGCCCCGGAGACGCCGGTGATCGCGGTCATGACGCCGACCGGCACCCGGACGGACACGTCCCGCAGGTTGTTCAGCGTCAGGTGGTCCAGCTCGTGCCAGCCGCGCGGCTCGCGAGCGTGCAGGCTCGGCAGCGCGTGCCGACCGAACATGAACGCGGCGGTGGCGGAGTCCGCGACGTCGGCGAGCGCCTCGGGCGGGCCGCTGTGCACGACGTGCCCGCCGAGCACGCCGGCGCTCGGGCCGACGTCGACGACCCAGTCGGCGTTGCGGGCGATGGAGAGGTCGTGCTCGACGACGAACAGCGAGTTGCCGGTGGCGACGAGCTCGCGCAGCGCGGCGTAGAGCGCCTCGGAGTCGGCCGGGTGCAGACCGGCCGACGGCTCGTCCAGGACGTAGAGCACGCCGAACAGTCCCGACCGCAGCTGCCCGGCCAGCCGGACGCGCTGCAGCTCGCCGGCCGACAGCGCCGTGCTGGGCCGGTCCATCGACAGGTAGCCCAGGCCGAGCCCGATGATCGCCTCGACCCGGGCGCCGAAGTCCTTGACCAGCGAGCGGGCGGCGGTGGCCGCGGCGGCGCCGTGCCGGTCGGTGCCGCGCGCCTGCTCGACCAGCCCCTCGTCGAGCAGGCCGCACACCTGCGAGAGCGGCATCGCGGTCATGTCGGCGATGTCGATGCCGGCGAACGTCACGGCCAGCGCGTCCGGGGCGAGCCGCTTGCCGTGGCACGTCGGGCACGGGCCCTCGGCCAGGAACCGCTCGAGCTTGGCCCGCTCGGTGTCGGACTTGGTCTTGGCCAGGTTGCGCATGAGGTACTTCTCGGCCGACTGCCAGGTGCCGTGGTAGCTGCTCGCCTGGCCCTCCTTGTTGCCCTGCAGGAGCATCCGCGGCTCCTCCTCGGTGAACAGCAGCCAGTCGCGCTGCTCCTGGGGCAGCGTGCGCCACGGCGCGAAGCGGTCGATGCCGAGCTTGGTCACCATGCGGCGCACGTTGAGCCCCACCCAGGCCCGGGACGCCCACACGCCGATCGCCCCGTCCTCGATCGACAGGTCCGGGTCCGGCACGAGCAGCGCCTCGCTCGTGCTGCGCGCCACCCCGCTGCCGTGGCAGGTGGGGCACGCGCCGATCGCGGTGTTGGGCGAGAACGCGGCCGCCGGCAGGTGCGCGGCGCCCTCGGGGTACGTGCCCGCCCGGCTGTAGAGCAGGCGCAGGACGTCCGACAGCGAGCTCAGCGTCCCGAGCGTGGACCGCGAGCTCGCCGCCCCGCGGGCCTGCTGGAGCGCCACGGCCGGGGGCATCCCCTCGATGGTGTCGACCTCGGGGGCGCCGACCTGCGACATCAGCCGGCGGGCGTACGGGGCCACGGACTCGAAGTAGCGGCGCTGCGACTCGGCGAACACGGTGCCGAACGCCAGCGACGACTTGCCCGAGCCGGACACCCCGGTGAACGCGACCAGGCAGTCGCGCGGCAGGTCGACGTCCACGTCGCGCAGGTTGTGCTCGCGGGCGCCCCGGACCTTGATCCAGCCGGAGGAGCCCTTCGGAAGGTCGGTGCCGTGCAGGTCGGGATCGCGGTCGGGCATCGCCCCAACCTAGCGACGCGGGACCGTGTCCGCTCGGTCGCGGCTCAGCCGCGCCGCGACCGCGGGAGCGTGACGATTTTGCGGATCCGGGCGTGCGCGACCGCCGCTCGCGCCGCGTTCATCCCGCACGCCCCGTGCACCCCGCCGCCGGGATGGGCGGACGCGGAGCCGAGGTAGAGGTTCCTGATCGACGTCTCGGCACGGCCCAGGCCCGGGACGGGGCGGAACACGAGCTCCTGTTGCAGCTGCGACGTGCCGCCGTTGATCGCGCCGCCCACCAGGTTCGCGTCCCGCGCCTCCATCTCGTGCGGCCCGAGGACCCGCCGCGCGCGGACCCGCTCCCCGAACCCGGGCGCCAGGGCCTCGAACCGGGCCTGCATCCGGTCGGCGAAGCGCTCGAGCTCGTCGCGGTCCCAGGTCCCGCGCAGGCCCTCCTCCCCCGCGTCGCGCGTCGCGTGCTGCGGGACGTGCGTGTAGGCCCACAGCGACTCCGTCCCGGCCGGTGACCGGGACGGGTCCGAGGTGGTCATCTGGCCGGTCAGCATGAACGGGCGCGCCGGGATCGCGTTCGCCGAGACCTGGTTGAGGGCCTCGGTCATCTGCTCGACCGAGTCGGCCAGGTGCACCGTGCCCGGCGCGTGGGGCGGGGGCGACGCCCAGGGCACGGGCCCGTCGAGCGCCCAGTCCACCTTCACCGTGGACGGGTCGAGCTGGAACTGCTGCATGGCCTCCCGCGTCCGGCTCGGCAGGTCCTCGTCGTGCACGAGGCCGCCGTAGAGGTGCGGGGCGACCACGTCGGCGATGACGCCGTGGCGGGCGGTGTGACGCTCGCCGTGCTCGGTGATCACGCCGGTGGCGGTGCCGTCCTCGACGACCACGCGGGTGACCGCCGACGAGCAGCGGATCTCGCCACCGAGGGACTCGATCCGCCGCGCGAGCGCACGGGTCAGGCTGCCCGCGCCTCCCTCGGGGACGGGGAACCCGACCGTCTGGCCGAGCATGACCAGCAGCAGGCCCATGAGGCCCGAGCCGGCCCCGTCGAGCGGGATGTCCGCGTGCGCGGCGTTGCCGGCGAGGAGCAGGCGCGGCGACTCGCCGCCGAACCTCGTGCGTCCCAGCTCGACCGCGGGCGACAGCAGGCTCCGCACGAAGTCCAGTCCGCCGACCGAGCGCAGCCTCGCCAGTGCCCGGAGCCCGTGACGCACCGGGGGGAACGGCGTGATCAGGGCACCCACGAGGGCGTCGCCGATGCGGTCCCACTCCTCGCACAGCTCGAGCCACGCGGCCCCGTCACGGGGGTGCTGCTCCTCCATGAGCCGGGCGGTGACCTCCCGGTCGCGGTGCAGCACGGCCCACGAGCCGTCCTGGCGCGGGTGCCCGACCACGGCCGGGGCGTGCACCCACCGCAGGCCGAACCGCTCGAGGTCGAAGCCCTGGATCGTCGGGGAGGCCGCGGCCAGCGGGTAGAACGCGCTGAACGTGTCGTGGACGAACCCGGGGTGGACGTCCTCGTCGCTGCGGACGGCGCCGCCGACCTGCGGCTGGGCCTCCAGGACGAGCACCGACCAGCCCTTGTCGAGCAGGGCGTTGGCCGCGACCAGCCCGTTCGGACCGGCGCCGATGACGACGGCGTCGTACGTCGACCCGCTCATGCCGCACCCGGCGCGGACGTGGGGGTCCTGGAGTCGCTGCTCATCCCCCCTGCCTATCCCGGCCGGTCGCCCGGCGCACCTCCAGCCGGACTCCGGCGACGGTCGGCCCTACCCCCAGATGCGCGGCCACCGGCCGTGCACCGCCTCCCGCTCGGGGATCGGCTCGAAGACGTTGCCCGGGTGCGGGTCGACCGACGCCCGGCCCTGGCCGGCCAGCCGCATCAGCGGCCCGACGAGCAGGTCGAAGACGCCGGGGAGCAACCGGAAGCCCGCCACCATGACCGCGTTGGCGAACCCCACGGTGATGTCGCGGCCGGGCCGCTCGAGCGCCGCGACGATCGCGGTCGCCACCCTCTCGGGCGAGTAGACGGGCGGCGGCGGGTGCCCGGCGTGACCGGTGTAGCTGCCGGCCTGCTCGTAGATGGGCGTGTTCACCCCGCCGGGAGACACCAGGCTGATGCCCACGCGAGGGCGTTCGCGGGCCTCGATCTGCAGGGTGCGGACGAGGCCCTGGATCGCCCACTTGCTGGTGCCGTACGGGCTCATGTACGGCGTCGTGATCTTGCCCAGCACGGAGCCCACGACCACCAGGGCGGTGTCGTGACTGTCGTCGAAGGTGCGCAGGGCGGCCCGGGCCACGTTGGCCGTGCCGGTGACGTTCGTCGTCAGGATCCGGTCGAACACGTCCGCGGGGACGTCCTCGAACCGGCCGTAGGCCAGGACGGACGCGGCGTGCACGACGGCGTCCACCCGCCCGAAGCGGCTCGCGGCGGTCTGCAGCAGCGCGTCGACGGCGTCGCGGTCACCGACGTCGGTCGGCACGACGACGACCTCCTCGGCGCCGCGGCCCACGCACTCCTGGCGCGCTGCTTTTTTTTCCAGCGTTTTTTTTTTTTCTCGG
>NZ_JBNFNZ010000164.1:0-4923 GCF_057364525.1 Aeromicrobium sp. PFPM2_SD2 | reverse complement strand
CGCCCGCGCCGACGACGCCGCCGACCGCGGCGGCCTGCTGCTCCTCGCCGTGCTCCTGCTGGCCGTGCTGGCCGCGGCCGGCGGCTGGTACTACGGAGTCGGCCGCTACACCGAGGCTCCGAACCTCGTCGGCGCCTCGCTGACCAGCGCCCAGCAGACCGCCGAGCAGGACGGCTTCACGCTCGAGGTGTCCGGTCAGGAGTTCTCCGAGACCGTGCCGAAGGGCACCGTCATCAGCACCGACCCCGGACCCGGCGACAAGGTGCTGCCCGAGGCCACCATCGACGCGGTCGTCTCGCGCGGCAAGGAGCGCTACGCGGCGCCCGACCTCGCCGGACGCACGCTCGAGGAGGCCACCGCGACGCTCGAGGACAACAACCTCGCGGTCGGCGACGTCAAGCAGGTCTACGACGACGAGGTGGCCAAGGGACGGGTCGTCGAGCTCACCACCCTCAAGCCGGGCACGCTGCTCAAGCGCGACACCCCGGTCGACCTGACGGTCAGCAAGGGCCGCCAGCCGGTGGAGGTCACCAGCCAGGTCGGGCGCAAGCGCGACGCGGCGGTCAAGGCGCTCGAGGACGCCGGTCTGAAGCCGCAGGTCAGCGAGACCTTCTCCGACACGGTCGCGGCCGGCGTCGTGGTCGACCAGGACCCGCGCGGCGGACGTCTCTACCGCGGCGACCCGGTCAAGCTCGTCGTCTCCAAGGGCCCCGAGCTCGTCCCCGTGCCGGACGTCCGCGGCCGTCCCCGCGCCGAGGCCGAGAAGGCGCTGACGGACGCCGGCTTCAAGCCGCAGGTGCGCGACGTGCTGCCGGGCAACGACCGCGTCGTCGTGCAGACGCCCTCGGGCGGCAAGCAGAAGCGCGGCACCACCGTCGTCATCTACTGCTGACCGGCCCGCGTCCGCGGCTCGCCGGCCCTAGGAACGACTCCGCCGGCCGCCCCCTGAGGGACGACCGGGCGGTGACGGTGGGGCAGGTCAGCTGCGCTCGGCGAGCATCTCCGCGACGAGGAAGGCCAGCTCGAGGCTCTGCGCGCGGTTCAGGCGCGGGTCGCACAGCGTCTCGTAGCGGGTGACCAGGTCCTCCTGCGACAGCTTGGCGCCGCCGCCGAGGCACTCGGTGACGTCGTCGCCGGTCAGCTCGACGTGGACGCCGCCGGGCCACGTGCCCAGCGAGCGGTGCACCTCGAAGAAGCCGCGGACCTCGTCGATGACGTCGTCGAACTCGCGCGTCTTGTAGCCGTTCTCGGTGGCGAACGTGTTGCCGTGCATGGGATCGCAGACCCAGGCGACCTCGAGTCCGGCGGCGCGCACCTTCTCGACCAGCGGCGGCAGGCCGTCGCGGATCTTGCCCGCGCCGAAGCGCGTGATGAACGTGAGCCGGCCGGGCGTGTTGTCCGGGTTCAGCTTCGCGGCCAGGGCCAGCGCGTCGTCCGGGGACGTCGTGGGGCCGAGCTTGACGCCGATCGGGTTGGCCACGCGGCTGAGCAGCTCGACGTGGGCGCCGTCGATCTGGCGCGTGCGCTCACCGATCCAGAGCATGTGGCTGGAGACGTCGTACGCCTTGTCGGTGCGCGAGTCGATGCGGGTCATCGGCTGCTCGTACTCCAGCAGCAGCGCCTCGTGCGAGGAGTAGAAGTCGACCGCGTGCAGCTCCTCGGGGTCGATGCCGATCGCGTCCATGAACGCGAGCGCCTTGTCGATGGCCGCCCCCACGGCCTCGTAGCGCTGGCCCAGCGGGCTGCTGCGGACGAAGTCCTTGTTCCAGGCGTGCATCTGACGCAGGTCGGCGTAGCCGCCGGTGGTGAAGGCGCGCGCGAGGTTCAGCGTCGAGGCGGACGCGTGGTAGACCTCGAGCAGCCGGTTCGGGTCGTGCTGGCGGGCCTCGGGCGTGAAGTCGAAGCCGTTGACCGCGTCGCCGCGGTAGGCCGGCAGCGTGACGCCGTCACGGGTCTCGGAGTCGCTGGAGCGCGGCTTGGCGTACTGGCCGGCCAGGCGGCCGACCTTCACGACCGGGACGCTCGCGGCGTAGGTGAGCACGACGGCCATCGACAGCAGCACGCGCAGCTTGTTGCGGACGTTCTCCGCGGTCACGCCCTCGAACGTCTCCGCGCAGTCGCCGCCCTGGAGCAGGAACGCCTCGCCGCGCGCGACGGCCGCCATCTTCTCGGTGAGGGCGTCGCACTCGCCGGCGAAGACGAGCGGAGGCATGCGGCGCAGGCGGGACACGGCGGCGTCACGGGCGGCCGGGTCCTCGTAGGTGGGCTGCTGCACGCGTCCGAGCGCGTCCAGCTCTTCGAGGGTGGGGATGGTGCTCACCGGCCCAGGATACGGCGTGGCCCCCGGGCGTCCGGCACCCGTGCGCGGCGGTGAGACGCTACGCCGCCGGGGCGTCGTCCTCGGACGGCTCGACCGCGTCCTTGGCGGCGGCCTTCGCGGCGTCGCGCAGCTCCTTGTCGCGCTTCTTGGCGTCGGTGGCGTACATGTCGATGTACGGCTGGCCGGACAGGCGCATGATCTCGTACATGATCTCGTCGGTGATCGCGCGCAGGACGAAGCGGTCCTCCTGGAGCCCGTCGTAGCGGCTGAAGTCCAGCGGCTCGCCGAAGCGGACGCCGGGACGGACGAACCGGCCGAACACCTTGCCGGGCGGGGCGATGACGTCGGTGTTGACGACGGCGACCGGGATCACCGGCACCTGCGCCTCCAGCGCCAGGCGCGCGACGCCCGTGCGGCCGCGGTACAGCCGTCCGTCGTGCGAGCGGGTGCCCTCGGGGTAGATGCCGCAGACCTCGCCCTCGGACAGCAGCCGCAGCTGGGTGCGGATCGCTCCCGCCGCGGCCGAGCCGCTGCTGCGGTCGATGGGGACCTGGCCGGCGCCGGAGAAGAACTTCTTCTGGAACCAGCCCTTGAGGCCGGGCGTCTCGAAGTACTCGGCCTTGGCCACGAACGTCACGCGACGCGGGATCACCAGCGGCATGAACAGCCAGTCGGCGTACGACAGGTGGTTCGAGGCCAGGATGACGGCGCCCTCGCGCGGGACGTTCTCGGTGCCCTCGGCCCACGGGCGGAAGATCAGCTTGAGCAGCGGACCCAGCGCCAGGAACTTCAGAAACCAGTAGAACACTCGACCTCCCTGTGGACGGCGCAACTGTACCCCGGCCCGCGTCCGGCGCCCGTCGTCGCGCTGGCGTGGTGCTTTCGCGGCTGCGGACGGCCTGCGAGACTGGTGGGGTGAGCGACCGCGACCCCTCCGACGACGAGTTCCGCCGGCTCGTCGAGGGCCTGGACCTGGACTTCTCGGCCATGGACGAGGCGGACGCCCGGCGGGCCCGCGAGCAGGCCGCGGCGCAGGCCGACGACGACCCGTGGGCCGACGACGCCCCGGACGAGGACGAGCAGTTCTACCGCCAGCCCCCGCCGCCGCCGGCCCGGGCGTTCGACCCGCGTCGCCAGCTCGGCTGGGCCGGTGCGCTGGGCGGACCCGCGCTGCTGGTCGTGGCCACGCTGCTCGGCCTGGACCTGCCTCAGGCGGTCGTCCTGGGCGCCGTGCTCATCTTTGTCGCCGGGGCGGTCGTGCTGGTCTCGACGCTCCCCGGATACGGACCCTCGCACCGGGACTTTCCGGACGACGGCGCCGTGCTCTGACGCGTGACATGTCGGCGGCGCCGATCATGCCCGCCTCCGGCCCCAGGTGGGCCCGCACGATGCGCGCCTCGGCGCGGTAGCCGCGGCCGGTCAGGGACGCCGCGAACGTCTGGCGAGCCGGCTCGATGAGCAGCTCGGCGGCGTCGCTGACGCCGCCGCCGATGACGAAGATGCCCGGGTCGAGGGCGGCGGCGAGGCTGGCGATGCCGCTGCCCAGCCACTCCCCGACCTCGCGGATCCAGGCGATCGCCTCGTCGTCGCCGGCCTGCGCCAGGCGGGTGACGTGCTGGCCGCCGATCGCGTCGAGCGAGCCGGCGTCGCGCAGGAGCGCCTTGCCCAGCGTCGTGCCGTCGTCGGCCGCCGCCCTGGCCCGCCGGGCCAGCACGCGTCCGCTGGCGTACTGCTCCCAGCAGCCGGTGTTGCCGCACTCGCACGGACGTCCGTCGGGCACGACCTGCATGTGGCCGAACTCGCCGGCGATGCCGTAGCGCCCCCGGTAGACCTGGCCGTCGATGACGACCGCGCCGCCGATGCCCGTGCCCAGCGTGATGAGGACGAGGTCGGACTCGTTCTGCGCGGCGCCGAAGCGCCACTCGGCCCAGCCGGCCGCGTTGGCGTCGTTGTCGACCAGCACGGGCAGCCCCGTGCGGCGCGACACCGCGTCGCGCAGCGGCTCGTGCCGCCAGGCCAGGTGCGGCGAGAACACGACGGTCGACTGCGTGGCGTCCACGAACCCGGCGGCACCGATGCCGATCGAGCGGATGTGGTGGTTGCGGCGCAGCTCCTCGGTGATCTCGCTGATGGCGTCCAGGACGTCCAGCGAGCTCGTCGTCGGGCTGTCCCGGCGCAGCCGCTCCAGCACGCGCCCGTCCTCGTCGACGACGCCGGCGGCGACCTTGGTGCCGCCGATGTCGATGCCGATGCTGAGCTTCTCGGCCACGGCTACACCGGCTCGCTGCGGACGAGGTCGGCCGCGCCGACCAGGCCCGCGTCGTTGCCCAGCGTGGCTAGGCGCAGGTCGGCGAGCGGACGGTGCCCGTGGGCGGGCAGCGACGCCTCGAACGCCCGGCGGATGGGGTCGAGCAGGTGGTCGCCGGCCGCCGCGACGCCGCCGCCGATCGCGACCACGGTCGGGTCGAGCACCGTGGCCAGGGACGCGATGCCCTCCCCCAGCCAGCGGCCGAGGTCGGCGAGCAGGTCGTCGCACAGCGGGTCGCCGCCTGGCCAGCTGGGTCACCAGCGGGCCGGTCAGGCGGTCGGGGTCGTCGCCCACG
>NZ_JBNFNZ010000163.1:0-4946 GCF_057364525.1 Aeromicrobium sp. PFPM2_SD2 | reverse complement strand
ACGCCCCTCGGCCATCGACTCGGCGAGCTCGCGGCGCGCCCCGTGGTCGGCGAGCAGCTTGTCGCCCCTGGGACGCTCGACGGTCGCGGCCAGGGTGAGCGGTCCGGTGACCTGGGTCTTGAACGGTCCGCGGTGGTCGCCGGCGAGCTCCTCGACCGCGTCCAGGTCGCGGGCCAGCAGCGATCGGGCGCGGCGCAGGTCGACGCCGTCGTGGTCGGTGAGTCGCCAGCCCTGGGGCTGCAGGTCGGCGCCGACGCCCACGAGCAGCGCGAGCGAGCGTCCGACCATGCCGGCGGGAGCGCCGCGACCGGGCAGCTCCGGCACGTGCGGCAGGGCGCCCACCTCGCCGAGCACCGTGTGGACCGTGTCCACCACGTCGTCGCCGGGCATCGAGCCGATGCCGGTGGCCAGCGCCATGCGTCCTCCTGGGTCGTGCTGCGGTTCGTGCTGGGGTGGCGGTGAGCCTGCGTCCACCGGCGGCCGCGTCGTGGACGCCACCCCACCGCTGGACGCGCGACGTGGACGCTAGCCCACCGGCTCGCGGCGGTGCGTGCGCGCGATGGTGGCCGAGCCGACGACGCGGGTGCCGTCGTAGACCACGACCGCCTGCCCGGGCGCGATGCCGGACGCGGGGTCGTGCAGGGCGACGTGGACGCGGTCACCCTCGACGGTCAGGCTCGCACGGTGCTCGTCGCCGTGCGCCCGCAGCTGCACGGTGCACTCCAGCGTCCCGGCCGGGGCGGTGCCGCACCACAGCGGGCGGATGCCCTCGAGCGCGTCCACCTGCAGCCGCTCGCGCGGCCCGACGGTGACGGTGCCCGAGACCGGCTCGATGTCCAGGACGAAGCGCGGCTTGCCGTCGTCGGCCGGCACGCCCAGGCGCAGGCCGCGGCGCTGGCCGATGGTGAAGGCGTAGGCGCCGTCGTGCTCGCGCAGCACCGTGCCGGACTCGTCGACGACCGAACCGGGCCGCGGACCGAGCTTCTCGGCCAGCCACCCGGCGTTGTCGCCGTCGGCGACGAAGCAGATGTCGTGGCTGTCGGGCTTGGTGGCCACCTGCAGGCCGCGCTCGGCCGCCTCGGCGCGCACGTCGGTCTTGACCGACCCGCCGAGCGGGAACAGCGAGTGCGCCAGCTGCTCCTGGGTCAGGACGCCCAGGACGTAGGACTGGTCCTTGCCGTGGTCGGTGGCCCGGTGCATCTCGATCGTGCCGTCGTCGGCCGTGCGCAGCTGGGCGTAGTGGCCCGTCGCGACGGCGTCGAAGCCCAGCGCCAGGGCGCGGTCCAGCACGGCGGCGAACTTGATCTTCTCGTTGCAGCGCAGGCACGGGTTCGGCGTGCGGCCGGCGGCGTACTCGGCGACGAAGTCGTCCACGACCTCGTCGGCGAACTCCTCGCTCATGTCCCACACGAAGAACGGGATGCCGAGGGTGTCGGCCGCGCGACGGGCGTCGTTGCTGTCCTCGATCGAGCAGCAGCCGCGCGCACCGGAACGGTACGAGCGCGGGTTGCGACTCAGGGCCAGGTGCACGCCGGTGACCTCGTGCCCGGCGTCGAGGGCACGGGCCGCGGCCACGGCGCTGTCGACGCCCCCGGACATCGCGGCGACGACCCTCATCGCTGCCTCACCATGCCGGCGGCCAGCGCCCGCTCGTGGACCGCCGGGAGCACCGCGAGCAACCGGTCGACGTCCGCCTCGGTGGACGTGTGGCCGAGGCTGAACCGCAGCGACCCGCGCGCGCCCGCTCGTCGTACCCCATCGCGAGCAGGACGTGGCTGGGGCTGCGGGACGCCGGCGGCGCACGCCGAGCCGGTCGAGCACTCGACGCCCTGGGCGTCCAGCAGCATGAGCATCGCGTCGCCCTCGCAGCCGGGGAACGTCACGTGGGCGATGTTGGGCAGCCGGTGGCCGGCGCCCGGCTCGGGGTCGCCGTTGACGATCGCGTCCGGCACCACGTGCGCGAGCCCGTCGACCAGGCGGGCGCGCAGCGCCTCGATGCGTGCGGTCGTCTCGGCCTGACGGGCCAGGGTGACCTCGACCGCCTTGGCGAACGCGGCGATGAGCGCGACGCCGATCGTGCCCGAGCGCAGGTCGCGCTCCTGCCCGCCACCGTGCAGCAGCGGGACGGGCTCGACCTCGCGCCGGATGACCAGGGCGCCCACGCCGACCGGACCCCCGAGCTTGTGCGCCGTGACGGTCATGGCGTCCAGGCCGCTGGCCCCGAAGTCGAGCGGCAGGTAGCCGGCCGCCTGCACGGCGTCGCTGTGCACCGGGATGCCGTGGGTGGCGGCCAGCTCCACGACCTCGCGGACGGGCTGGACCGTGCCCATCTCGTTGTTCGCCCACATCGTCGTGATGGCCGCGACGCTCGCCGGGTCGGACTCGACCGCCTCGCGCAGCGCGTCCAGCCGGATGCGGCCGATCTTGTCGACCGGCGTCGTCTCGACTGCGGCGCCCTCGTGCTTGGCCAGCCAGGTGACCGGGTCGAGCAGGGCGTGGTGCTCGATCGCGCTGAACAGCACCCGCGTACGTGCCGGGTCGGTCGCCCGCCGAGCCCAGAACAGGCCCTTGATGGCCAGGTTGTTGGCCTCGGTGCCACCGGAGCAGAAGACGACCTCGCTCGGCCGCGCACCCAGGTGCGAGGCCAGCAGCTCGCGCGACTCCTCGACGGTGCGCCGCGCCGCGCGGCCGGCTGCGTGCAGCGAGGACGCGTTGCCGGTGCGGGCCAGCTGCTCGGTCATGACGGCGATCGCCTCGGGGACCATGGGCGTGGTCGCCGCGTGGTCGAGGTAGACGGTGGGCTGCTCGGTCATGACCGTCCCAGCGTAGTCCCGCCGTCCTACTGCTTCGGCGGCCGTCCGTCCCCGGGCTGGGGGCCGTAGCGCTCGGTGAGGTCGGGCTCGGTACCGGACGCCATTCCGAGCTCCTCCGACGTGGTGGACCGCGTTCCCTGTCGGACCTCCAGGGTGATCGACGCCCGCCAGCGTCCTTGGCGGAGCACGGCCATCGCGTGGTCCAGTACTGCGACCGGGTCTGCCTCGGGTCCGACCGTGACGGTCCCGATGTAGGCGCGACCGGTGGTGAAGGTGTCGTGGAACTCCACGTCGACGTCCGTCACTCCCGGGAGACGGGCCACCTGTGTGTACAGCTCCCGGTCCGGCACCGGCTCGTAGTCCGGCCCGGCCGCCTTCTCCGACCCACCGGAGCACGCCCCCGCCAGCGCGACGACGAGGGGGATCACGAAGGCCAGCGCCCGGACCGTCAAGGTTGACCCTGCTCGGGCGGGGAGCCGTCCCCGGGCTGAGGGCCGTATCGCTCGGTGAGGTCCGGCTCCCCCGCCGACCTCAGACCGAGGTCGACGATCGTGGTCGTCCGGTCCGGCTGACGGACCTGCAGCGACATCGACGCCTGCCAGCGTCCTTGACGCAGCACGGCGATCACCTGGTCGAGCAGACGGACCGGGTCGACCTTCGGAGCCGCCGTCACGGTGCCGACGTAGTCGTTGGGGTCGTTGAACGTGTCGCGATGCTGGATCTCCGTGCTGAGCACGCCGGGCAGCCGACCGATCCGGGAGAACAGCTCTCGGTCCGGGACTGGCTCGTAGTCCGGTTCTTCCTCATGTGCCCGCGAGCATCCACCGGTCGCCGCGAGCAGCAGGGCAAGGACCGTGAGGACGAGCGGACGACGTGCCGAGCTCATCGTGGGGTCACCTCGTAACGAGTCGCTGACGCGTCGCCGTTGAGGAAGGCGCGGTTGTTCTCGCGCCACGCCTCGATCGACGCGTCGTGCGATCTGTCCACCTCGGACCCGGTGCCGGCGTAGTTTCGGGTCGAGTGGGCCGCGGCGATGTCGCGACGACCGCCTACCGTGCCCTCACGATCGTCCAGCTCCCGAGACACGGTCACCCAGTTCGACCGGTCGGGGTTGTCGGTCCCGTCGAGCCGGGGCACGACGTCCTGCGCATGCTCCAGGGAGAGCACCGAGACGTCGTCGGGGATGTCGTAGTGGCCGATCGGTGACCCACCGGTGACCACGCTCGTCACGTGGAAGCGGTCGCGCAGGGCCGGGTCCGAGGCCATCGCCGCGGCGGTGATGCCGCCCTGGCTGTGGCCGGTGAGCATGACCGGGTCGTCCGGGCCGATGCCGGCCCGGCTCATCGCCTCCGCCACCTGCGCCTCCATGACGGTGCGTCCCCCCATCGCCATGAGCTGCACGTTGGTGGTGAAGTCGACCGGGTTGTCGGTGCGCTGCGGCGACCAGTCCTGCGTGCCGGGGATCTGCACGACGTAGGCTGGTCCCTCGTCCCCCCGGTCCACCCGGATGACTTGCACCTGCGCCGCCTGTCCGCTCAACAGTCCCTGCTCGACGAAGATCTGCTGGACGGCGTGGTCGGCGTCCAGCGAGATGGGGCGGGTGGAGCCCTCGACCTCGTCGAGCCCGAAGCGGCCGGTGTCGCGCAGCAGGCCGCCGAGGCCGGCGATCGTGGCCAGGCCCTGGACCGCGGACGGGTAGTCGGTGGTCGGCCAGGCGCCACCGGAGGCGGCGGAGAGGGCGATGACGCCGGCGGGACCCAGCACGGACGCCACGCTGAACCCCGCGCCCTGGACCATGCCCGGCGCCAGGCGGGTCAGCGCCTCCTGCATCCACGGGTGGTCGTAGAGCGTCTCCTGGAAGTCGGCCAGGTCCGGCCGGTCCACGCCGACCGTCTCGAGCAGCTCGTCGAGGCCCGGCGTGTGCTCGACCACCGCGTTCGCGCCGGCCGCTCCCACCGCCAGCACCAGGGCGGGCCCGCCCAGCGCGAACCCGAGTGCGTCCTCCCCGAGGCCCTGGATCGCCGCGAGGCTCTCGTCGGCGAAGCGGTAGGTGCGCACGACCTCCTGCAGGTAGCGAGCCACGACCTCGAGCTCCGCGGCCGCCCAGACCGCACCGCCCGTCCGGCCGCGGCC
>NZ_JBNFNZ010000162.1:0-4954 GCF_057364525.1 Aeromicrobium sp. PFPM2_SD2 | reverse complement strand
GCGGGCCTGCGAGCGCGCCGGGGTGGGCCGGGGCGACCGGGTGGCGGCCTACGCGCCGAACGTCCCCGAGACGCTCGTCCTGCTGCTCGCCGCCGCCAGCCTGGGCGCGGTGTTCACGTCCTGCGCGCCGGAGTTCGGCACCCAGAGCGTCGTCGACCGCTGGAGCCAGGTCGAGCCGGTGCTGCTGCTGGCGGTGGACGGGTACCGCTACGGCGACAAGCCGGTCGACCGCCGGGCCGAGGTGGAGCAGATCCGCGCCGCGCTGCCGAGCGTCCGCACCCTCGTCCACCTGCCGTACCTCGACGCGTCGGCCCCCGCTCCTGCGGACGCGACGACGTGGGACGCGCTGCTCGCCGAGCCCGCCGACCTCACCTTCGACCGCGTGCCGTTCGACCACCCGCTCTACGTGCTGTTCAGCTCGGGCACGACCGGCCTGCCCAAGCCGATCGTGCACGGCCACGGCGGCATCACGCTGGAGCACCTCAAGTGCTTCGCGCTGCAGAACGACGTCGGCCCCGGCGACCGGTTCTTCTGGTTCTCCACCACCGGTTGGATGATGTGGAACTACCTCGTCTCGGCACTCGGCGTCGGCGCGACGATCGTGATGCTCGACGGGAACCCGGCCCACCCCGACCTCGCCGCGCTGTGGCGCCTGGTCGAGGAGGAGCGGCTGACCTACTTCGGCACGAGCGCACCGTTCCTGCTCCAGTGCCGCAAGGCCGGCCTCGTCCCGCGCGACGAGGCGGACCTGTCCAGCCTGCGGGCGATCGGGTCGACCGGGGCGCCGCTGCCGGTCGAGGGCTTCCGCTGGGTCTACGACGCGGTGGTCGCCGAGGGCCAGGACGTCCAGCTCGTGTCGATCTCCGGTGGCACGGACGTCTGCTCGGCCTTCGTCGGCGGCGCGCCGGACGTGCCGGTGTGGGCCGGGGAGATCTCGTGCCGCGCACTGGGCGCCGCCGTGCAGGCCTACGACCTGGGCGGGAGGCCGGTCGTGGGCGAGCTCGGCGAGCTGGTGGTCACCCGCCCCATGCCGTCGATGCCGGTCGGCTTCTGGGGCGACGCGGACGGCTCGCGCTACCGGGCGGCGTACTTCGAGGACTTCCCCGGCGTCTGGCGCCACGGCGACTGGATCACGCTCACCGAGCGCGGCACCTGCGTCGTATCCGGGCGCAGCGACGCGACGCTCAACCGCGGCGGCGTGCGCCTGGGCACGGCCGAGTTCTACGGCGTCGTGGAGTCGCTGCCCCAGGTCGCCGACAGCCTCGTCGTCCACCTGGAGGACCCCGACGGCGGCGCAGGGCAGCTCCTGCTGTTCGTCGTCATGGCCGAGGGCGCGACGTTCGACGACTCGGTCAAGGCCGAGATCGCCGGCGCGCTGCGCTCCCGGCTGTCGCCGCGCCACGTGCCCGACGACATCGCCGCCGTCCGGGCGCTGCCGCGCACGCTGTCGGGCAAGAAGCTCGAGGTGCCGGTCAAGAAGATCCTGCGCGGCACCCCGGTCGAGGACGCCGCGGCGCGCGGCGCGCTCGTCGACCCGACCGCGCTGGACGAGATCGTCCGCTACCGCGAGGCCCGTCCCCTCACCTGAGCCCCGGGGTGACGGATCTTCATGCGTCCGGGTCGCCAGGGCGACCGCAAGGCATGAAGAACCGTCCACGCGGCGACGGACCTTCCTGCGTCGGGGTCGCCACAGCGACCCGAACGCAGGAAGGTGCGTCCCGCGTCAGCGGACGAGCAGCTCGGCGATCTGGATGGTGTTGAGCGCGGCACCCTTGCGCAGGTTGTCGCCGCTCACGAACAGCGCGAGGCCCTTCTGGCCGGGCGCCGACTGGTCCTGGCGGATGCGGCCGACGAGGCTCGGGTCGGTACCGGCCGCCTGCAGCGGGGTCGGCACGTCGACGAGGCGCACGCCGGGCGCGGACCCGAGGATCTCGGTGGCCCGCTCGGGCGTGATGTCGCGCTCGAACTCGGCGTTGATCGACAGCGAGTGGCCGCTGAAGACCGGCACGCGCACGCAGGTGCCGGCGACGCGCAGGTCGGGCAGGCCGAGGATCTTGCGGCTCTCGTTGCGGAGCTTCTGCTCCTCGTCGGTCTCGTACGAGCCGTCGTCGACGACCGTGCCGGCCATCGGCAGGACGTTGAAGGCGATCGGCGCGACGTACTTGACCGGGTCGGGGAAGGTCAGCGCCGACCCGTCGTGGGTCAGGGCGTCCGCCTTCTCGACGACCGCCAGCGCCTGGCTGTGCAGCTCGGCGACGCCGGCCACGCCCGAGCCGGACACGGCCTGGTACGAGCTCACGACGAGGCGGACGAGCCCGGCCTCGTCGTGCAGCGGCTTGAGCACCGGCATGGCGGCCATGGTCGTGCAGTTCGGGTTGGCGATGATGCCGCGCCCGCCCGGGCCGTCGCCGGCCGGGATGTCGTGCGGGTTGACCTCGCTCACGACCAGCGGGATCGCCGGGTCCTTGCGGAACGCTGAGGAGTTGTCGACCACGGTCACGCCGGCCTCGGCGAACCGGGGGGCCTGCGCGCGCGACGTCGTGGCGCCGGCCGAGAACAGGGCGATGTCCAGGCCGGACGGGTCGGCGGTCGACGCGTCCTCGACGACGACCTCGCCGCCGCGGAACGGCAGCGTGGTGCCGGCCGAGCTCGAGGAGGCGAAGAAGCGCACCTCGTCGGCCGGGAAGTCGCGCTCCTCGAGCAGACGGCGCATGACCACGCCGACCTGACCGGTGGCGCCGACGATGCCGATGCGGGCGCTCATCGGCCGGTCCCGCCGTACACGACGGCCTCGACCTCGTCGTTGCCCAGCCCGAACTCGGCGTGGGCGGCGCGGACGGCCTCGTCGACGTTGCTCTCGGCGGTGACGACCGAGATGCGGATCTCGGAGGTGGAGATCATCTCGATGTTGACCCCGGCGTCCGCCAGGGCCTGGAAGAACCGGGCCGTGATGCCCGGCTCGGTGCGCATGCCGGCACCGATGATCGAGACCTTGCCGACGCTGTCGTCGTACTGCAGGCGCTCGAAGCCGACCTGGCCCTGCAGGCGGGCCAGCGCCGACATGGCGGTCTGCCCGTCGGCGCGCGGCAGCGTGAAGGAGATGTCCGTGCGTCCGGTCGCGGCGGCCGAGACGTTCTGGACGACCATGTCGATGTTGATCTGCGCGTCGGCCAGCGTCGTGAAGATGGCCGCGGCCTCGCCCACCTTGTCGGGCACGCCGACGACGGTGATCTTGGCCTCGCTGCGGTCGTGCGCGACGCCGGTGATGATGGCGGCTTCCATGGGCTTCTCCACTCGGTCGGCGTGAACCACCCACGTGCCCTCCTTCTGCGAGAAGGAGGAGCGGACGTGGATGGGCATGTCGTTGCGGCGGGCGTACTCGACGCACCGCAGGTGCAGGATCTTGGCGCCGTTGGCCGCCATCTCCAGCGTCTCCTCGTAGGAGATGTGCGGGATCTGCGCGGCGTTCGGGACGATGCGGGGGTCGGCGGTGAAGATGCCGTCGACGTCGGAGTAGATCTCGCAGACGTCGGCCTTCAGCGCGGCGGCGAGGGCGACGGCGGTCGTGTCCGAGCCCCCGCGACCCAGGGTCGTGATGTCCTTCGTGGTCTGCGAGACGCCCTGGAAGCCGGCGACGATGGCCACGGCCCCCTCGCCGAGCGCGGCCTGCAGGCGGCTGGGCGTGACGTCGATGATCTTGGCCCGGCCGTGGACGTCGTCGGTGATGACGCCGGCCTGCGATCCGGTGAAGGAGCGGGCCTCCTGGCCGAGGTTGCCGATGGCCATGGCCAGCAGGGCCATGGAGATGCGCTCGCCGGCGGTCAGCAGCATGTCGAGCTCGCGACCCGGCGGCAGCGGCGAGACCTGGTTGGCCAGGTCGATCAGCTCGTCGGTGGTGTCGCCCATGGCCGAGACCACGACGACGACGTCGTTGCCGGCCTTCTTGGTCGCGACGATCCGCTGGGCGACGCGCTTGATGCTGGCTGCATCCGCGACGGACGAGCCACCGTACTTCTGGACGACGATGCCCACAGAAAACCTCGAGAGGTGAGGAGGGTCAGGAGCGGCGCGCCGTTGCGCCCCGGCAAGCCTACCGCGCCGGGCACGAGGGACGTCCGGGCTGCTCGGCGGGCGGACGTCAGGGACGCGGCTCGGCCGGCGCGCCGCCGACCGAGAGACGTCCCTCGAAGGCGCGGCCGAGGGTCACCTCGTCGGCGTACTCCAGGTCGCCGCCGACCGGCAGCCCGCTGGCCAGCTTGCTGACCCGGATGCCGAGCGGCGCCAGCATGCGCAGCAGGTAGGTGGCGGTCGCCTCGCCCTCGAGGTTCGGGTCGGTGGCGATGATGACCTCGACGACGGTGCCGTCGCCCAGGCGCTGGAGCAGCTCGCGGATGCGCAGCTGGTCCGGGCCGATGCCGGCGATCGGGCTGATCGCGCCGCCGAGCACGTGGTAGCGGCCGCGGAACTCGCGGGTGCGCTCGATGGCGAGGATGTCCTTGCTCTCCTCGACCACGCACAGCACCGACGGGTCACGGCGCGGGTCGGCGCAGATGCGGCACTCGGTGTCCTCGGTGACGTTGCCGCAGATCGTGCAGAAGTGGACCTTCTCCTTGACCTGCACCAGGACGTGCGCGAACCGCCGGACGTCCTCGGGGTCGGCGTCGAGCAGGTGGAACGCGATGCGCTGCGCACTCTTGGGGCCGACGCCGGGAAGTCGTCCGAGCTCTTCGATGAGGTCCTGGATCACGCCGTCGTACATAGGCCTCCAGCCTAGTCCGCCGCTGGCTGGGCGGCGTCCTCGCCGCGCGGGCGCGCACCGCGACGTGTGGGCCGGACGACGGCGGCCGACACGGTGGCGAGGACGACGACGCCGAGGCTGTAGAGGATCACCAGACCGAGACCGATCGCTGTCCCGGTCGGATCGGGGCCACAGGAGCGCCCCCGCGCATCGCGC
>NZ_JBNFNZ010000161.1:0-4962 GCF_057364525.1 Aeromicrobium sp. PFPM2_SD2 | reverse complement strand
GTCGACGCCGTGCTGGCCGCCGGCGGGGCGCCGCAGCGCGTGCCCGGCCGTCGCCGCGTGAACTCCGGCTCCGAGGGCGCGCTGTCGCTCGTCCTGGCCGCGCAGGATGTCGTGTGGGCCGGACGCACCGTCCGCAACCCCGTCCACCGCCTCGGCGAGGCCTGGGTCGTCGTCGACGGCTCGCGCGCCGAGCACGCCGAGACCGGCGCCGTCCTGGTCGCCGAGGGCGACGTCGTCACCCTGGACGTCCCGCTCGGCGGCGGCCGACGCGTCGGCGGTGATGGGCTCGTAGGACAGGCCGACGAAGCCGCCGCCCTCGACCGTCTGCTCGGTCACGCCCTTCTGCGCGTACGCCCAGCCGTCGGCGTCCGCCCCGGCCAGCGAGATCGCCCAGTAGGCCTCGTCCGAGTAGGTCTGGCAGCGCTCGTCCTGCGGCGAGGGCAGGTTCTCGACGCGGCAGAGGGCGGCGTCGCCCTCCTGCGTCGTGCCGGCCGTCTCCAGGCCCGCGGCGCGGAGCGTCTCCAGGACGGTGGTGCCGTCGGCGTCCTCGGCGCACAGCACCTGGGTCTTCGCGCCGAGCTCCTTGTAGTCGACCACGACGACGACGTCGGACGCACCGGTGCAGTCGGCGGCGGCCTGCGCGGGGGCGGCGGCGACCGACAGGGCGCCGGCGGCCAGCACCGTCGCGAGGAGGGTGGCGAGCGGACGGTTCATCGTCGTTCCTTCCGGCTGCGGCACGGACGGGACGACGTCCCTACCCGCTGCGTTCCGCGACAGCCTGGCAGTAGGACGTCCCTGGCGGGTGCTCCGGCTCGCCACGCTCGGTGGCCTACGGTTGCGGGTCAGCGCCGGACTTGGACCGGCTTCCCCCGCGTCGGGACGTGGTGGAGGGTGCCCGGACGGGCAGCGTCACCCTACCTCGCGACACGCGAAGTTACCGAGACGGAACTAGGGTGCCGCCATGACGCTCAGCGAACAGCTCCGGATCGCCCTGGACGGCAAGTGGCGCCACGTGCGCGAGCAGGCCCGCGTCGAGCTCGCGGGCATGGACCTGCTGTACGACCCGACCCTGTCGATGCACGACGCGCGCGAGCGGGTGTTGGAGCAGCTGCGCAAGCTCGTGCCGACCGGCATCCCCGCGGCGGGCTTCAAGGTCGAGAACGGGGGCACCGGTGACCCCGGCATGGCCGTCACCGGCATCGAGATGCTCGCCCAGTTCGACCTCTCGCTCATGGTCAAGGCGGGCGTGCAGTGGGGCCTGTTCGGCGGGGCGATCGAGAACCTCGGCACGCAGCGCCACCACGACGCGTACGTCCGCGACCTGATCAGCTGCGACCTGCTCGGCTGCTTCGCGATGACCGAGACCGGCCACGGCAGTGACGTGCAGAGCCTGGAGACCACGGCGACGTACGACCCGGCGACGCAGGAGTTCGTCATCCACTCGCCGACCCCGTCGGCCCGCAAGGACTACATCGGCGGCGCGCCGAGCACGCCCGCGTCGCGGCCGTCTTCGCCCAGCTGCGCACGCTCGACGAGGACCACGGCGTCCACTGCTTCGTCGTCCCGATCCGCGACGAGGACGGCCACGACCTGCCGGGCGTCACCACGTCCGACTGCGGTCCCAAGGGCGGCCTCGGCGCCGTCGACAACGGCCGGATCCTGTTCGACCACGTGCGGGTGCCGCGCGAGAACCTGCTCAACCGCTACGGCGACGTCGCCGAGGACGGCACGTACTCCTCGCCGATCGAGAGCCGCAACGCCCGCTTCTTCACGATGATCGGCACGCTCATCCGCGGCCGGGTCAGCGTGGGCGGCTCGGCCAGCGCCGCGGCCGAGGTCGCGCTGAGCATCGCCGGCCGGTACGCCGTCCAGCGCCGCCAGTTCGTCGGCGTCGACGAGGAGGCACGGCTCATCGACTACCGCGTCCACCAGCGCCGCCTGCTGCCGCTGCTCGCGCGGGCGTACGCCTACCGCTTCGCGCAGAACCAGCTGGTCGCCCGCATGCACCGGATGCAGTCCGGCGGCACGCCCGACGCGCAGAAGCAGCGCGAGCTCGAGGGTCGTGCCGCGGGCCTCAAGGCGGCCCAGACCTGGCAGGCCAACCGCACCATCCAGGAGTGCCGCGAGCTGTGCGGCGGCGCCGGCTACCTGGAGGAGAACCGGCTCACCCGGCTGCGCGCCGACGCCGACGTGTTCAGCACGTTCGAGGGCGACAACCACGTCCTCATGCAGCTGGTCGCCAAGGAGCAGCTGACCGCCTACGCGCAGGAGGTCGGCGGGCTGGACCCGATCGGCATGGTGCGCTTCGTGGCCGGCACCATCACCGACGTCGTCCGCGAGCGCACCGCCGCGTCGACGCTCATCCAGCGGCTCATCGACGCCCGGCCGGCAAGGACGACGAGCACGACCTGCTCGACCGCGGCACCCAGCTGCAGCTGTTCGAGGACCGCGAGCAGCACGTGCTGGAGACCGCGGCCCGCCGCCTGCGCCGGGCCGACAAGGACGACCCGGCCCAGGCCTTCGCCGTCTTCAACGACGCCCAGGACCACGTGGTGCGCGTCGGCCGGGCGCACGTCGACCGCGTCGTGCTCGAGGCGTTCACCGCCGGCATCGCCCGCTGCGAGGACGAGGAGGCGGCCGAGCTGCTGCGCCGGGTCTGCTCGCTGTACGCGCTCAGCGTGGTCGAGGAGGACGCGGCCTGGTTCATGGCCCACCACCGCCTCACCGACGCACGGGCCAAGCAGGTCACCGTCGAGGTCGACCGGCTGCTGGCCGAGCTCGCGCCGCACACCCTCACGCTCGTCGAGGGCCTCGGCGTCCCGGCGCACACGCTCGGCGCCGCGATGCTGACGTCCTGACGGCGGGTGCGGACGGACGTCCCGGGGCCCAAACGCTTCGGCCCGGGACCTCCGTCCTCTCCCGGCGCCGAGGCCCCGTCCCGGTGCCTCACGGCACGCCGAGAAGCGATAACCTCCGCACAACTTGTTCATCGTTTCCCCGGGGGTTCCTCCATGAAGCTCGCCCTGTCGCGACGTCTGGCCACGGCCGGCACCGTCGCGCTCACCACCGTCGCCGTCGCGTTCGCCGGCACGCCCG
The DNA here is from genome assembly GCF_057364525.1 of Aeromicrobium sp. PFPM2_SD2. Taxonomy (NCBI): domain Bacteria; kingdom Bacillati; phylum Actinomycetota; class Actinomycetes; order Propionibacteriales; family Nocardioidaceae; genus Aeromicrobium; species Aeromicrobium sp. PFPM2_SD2. The sequence continues at coordinate 1,866 of NZ_JBNFNZ010000161.1, read as the reverse complement.
CCAACGCGGCCGACAGCTCCTCGTACTCGACGTCGGGCGCCCGCGTGTCTGCGTCGGCCGAGACGCCGGTCACCGTCAGCTCCGTCCGCGTCTCGAACGCGCTGCTGGAGCGCTCGGGCACCACGACCTCCGTGCGGGTCAGCTACGCCTTCGCCAGCAACGTCGCCTCGGTGAGCGGCGCGACCGCCGACGTCTACGTCAACGGCGCCAAGCGCACCCGCATCAACCTGCCCGCGTCGGGCCGCATCACGTTCGCCCGTACCGCCGGCTTCGGCAAGGCGTACCTGCGCAACATCACCTTCCGCGGCACGTACAACACGGGCGTCGGCTTCACCTACGTCGTCCCGACCTGGAGCAACACGTTCCTCATCCGCCGCACGATCGACCCCAGCGCCCGCCTGGCGATGCGCAAGAGCGGCTCGAAGATCCGCGCCACCGGCACCCGCTGGCGCGCCGTGCAGCCCAACGGCACGTGGATCCGCGTGCCCCAGGTGATCGTCCAGAAGCGTTCGGGCGGCAAGTGGCGCACGGTCAAGACGGTGCGCCCGAACAGCAAGGGCGGCTTCTCCTTCTCGTTCCGCTCGAGCAAGAAGGTCTACTACCGCGCGCTCGTCAAGACGACGTCCACCCTCGCGGGCGGCGCGACGCGCTCCTTCCGCATCTGACGCGGTCCTGCACCACGGTCACGGCGCCGGCTCCCCTCGGGGGCCGCGCCGTCGCCGTCTCAGGCCGGGAAGTCGCCGGCGGCCGAGCGCATGGCGCGCAGCAGCTCGAAGGCTTGCTGCTGCTGGGCCTCGTCCAGGCCGTCCACGGCGAAGTCGATGGCGTGCAGGGCCCGGGTCGCCTCCTCGACGACGCGGCGGCCCTCGGCGGTGAGGCTGGCCAGCGTGCGCCGCCGGTCGGCGCCGTCGGCCTCGCGGACGACCAGGCCCTGCGACTCCAGCCGGTCGATGGCGTTGGTCACGACGTCGGGTGCACCATGAGCCGCTCTCCGATCTTGCTCAGCGGCAGCGAGCCGGACCGGCTGAACGAGATGAGCACCAGCACCTCGTAGCGCGCGAACGTGATGCCGAACGGCTTCAGCGCGGCGTCCAGGCGGGCGAGCATGAGCTGCTGGACGCGCATGACCGACGTCGCGAGCCGCATCTGGGTGGCGTCGCCGAAGTGCTCGGCCCACAGCTCGCCGGCCCGCTCGATGGGGTCGAAGGCGAGGCGCGACGTCTCGGTCATGGGGGTGACCCTAGCGCGCACGGCCCTTCCGTCAATTCATTGGATGTCCTACTATCGGGGTTCCAACGAAGTTCTCGGAGGTCCCCTGATGTCGTCGCTGCATCGCCCCGCCCACCCGGTCCGGTTCGTCACCGCGTCCGCCCTGTTCGACGGGCACGACGCCTCGATCAACATCATGCGGCGCATCCTGCAGTCGCAGGGCGCGGAGGTCGTCCACCTCGGGCACAACCGCTCGGTGGCCGAGGTCGTCGACGCCGCGGTCGAGGAGGACGTGCAGGGCGTGGCGGTCAGCTCCTACCAGGGCGGCCACGTCGAGTACTTCGAGTACCTGGTCGAGTCGCTGCGCGAGCGCGGGGCCGGCCACGTCAGGGTCTACGGCGGCGGGGGCGGCGTCATCGTCCCCGAGGAGATCGAGCGCCTGCGCCGCGTCGGCGTCACGGTGTTCAGCCCCGAGGACGGCCAGCGGCTCGGCCTGCCCGGCATGATCAACACGCTCGTCCGCGAGTGCGACGTGGACCTGTGGAAGCAGGGCCCCGCCTCCCTGGACGCCGTCCTGGCCGGGCGACCGCGCCGCCCTCGCCCAGGCCATCACCGGCGCCGAGCTGGGCCACCTGGACGACGCGACGCGCGAGGCCG
>NZ_JBNFNZ010000160.1:0-5009 GCF_057364525.1 Aeromicrobium sp. PFPM2_SD2 | reverse complement strand
ACGGCGTCGAAGCTGGGCGCGCTCGTCGGGAGCCCGCTCGAGCGCGGTCGCCAGGCCGGCGACGACGTCGTACGGGTCGCCGTGGCGACCCACCACGAGCCGCCGGGCCCAGGCCTGCAGGCGCAGCCGCAACGGCCCGTACAGCCCGACCGACAGCAGCAGCACCACGACGACGACCTGGCGCTCGTCGAGCGCGTCGCCGAGCACCGCGGTGAGGCTCCACACCGCGACGAGGTCCGCGGTGACGACGACGCCGAGCACGCCGCCGGCGGCCAGCGTGCGCACGAGGAGGTCCTCGACCGGGACGCGTCCGGGGTCGACGACGCCGATGGTCATCGCCGCGGCCGGCAGCGTCATCGCCAGCGACGTCGCGAGCAGCCCGATGCCGCGCACCTCCAGCAGCACGGCGAGGACGCCGACGATCACGACGACCAGGACGCCCCAGGCCAACCAGCGCATGCGGGCCCGCTCGAGCCCGGCCGACCGGCGGTAGCGCGCCACCACCGGACCGAGCCCCAGCGCGAACGCCACCACCGACGCCGCGACGAGCGTGCGGAACAGCGCGGGCTGCTCGCCCAGGAACCACAGCGTGGTGAGGTCCAGGTCGAGCTGCGGGGGCACCTCGCCGGGGTCGAACGAGCCCGAGGGCAGGACGAGCGCGGCAAGCACCGACAGGCCCATGACCGCCACGCAGGCGCGCGACAGCACGCCCCAGGCGCCGCCCAGGAAGCGGCCGGTCGGGTACAGCAGCACGAGCACGCCCACCAGCACCGGGAAGACCGCGGTGAAGCGGAACAGGTACCAGCCCACGAACGACGTCGCCGGCCACGCGGCGTCGTCGGTCAGCCCGACCCGGACGTAGGACTGGGCGAGCCCGTCGAGCGTCCAGCACACGCCCATGACCGCGAGCAGGAGCCCGAATCGGTGGCCGGGGAGCCGGACGAGGACGACGGTCGCGAGCGCCGCGAGCACCAGGCCCTGGAGCGCGTACGGCCATCCCGGCCCGTCGGTGAGCCGCACGCCGGGACCGTCCGCGGGCGTGACGACGTCCAGCCAGGCGGTCGCGACCGTGGCGGCCACCGACAGCACCAGCGGCAGCGCGGCGAGCCGACGGGCTTCCATGGGCACATCATGGCGCCGGTCCGGCCCGCGCAGGGCCGAACCGGCGTCCTCGACCGGCGTGCGGGCCACGTCAGGCCCGGTACGCCTTGTCGCCGAAGGCGAGCCCGCAGCCGACGACGAGCACCATGAGCGAGCCGGTGAGCCCGGCCATGTACTGCAGGGGCGCCACGGTCACGAGCAGCGACAGCCCGCCCAGCACGAGCCCGGTGCGGCCGATCCAGCGCGGCAGGGCGCCCTGGCGGGACGCCTGGTGCAGCGCCAGCCCGGTGAGCCCGGTCAGGCCCCACACCATCGGGACGGTGCCGATCCAGTGGTTGTAGAGCACGGCCATCTCCGGCACGACCATCTCGGCGTGGCCGATGCCGAAGACGAACTCGGTGTCCAGCGACGTGCCCATCAGCATGACGACGGCGGTGGCGAGCAGGCCGAAGGCGGCGACGCCCGGCAGCAGGCTCCCCGCGGGAGCGCGTCGCGCAGCCGCCGCGCCAGGCCGAGCGCGAAGACGGGCAGGAGCAGGACGGTGAGCGTCGCCGTCACGTGGAAGGCGACCATGAGGCCCTTGAAGTCGGCCAGCGCCTCGGCGACCCGCACGACGTCGGGCATGAGCGCGCGGTCGTAGACCGGCGTGACGAGCGTCGGCAGCAGCGTGCCGGCCAGGCCCAGCACGCCGGCGGCGACACCGGCCCGGGCCCAGGTGCGCGAGCGTCGGACGGGGACGCGGTCCGCGACGTCGTCGCGGACGCGGCGGGGGGAGATGACGGTGGTCATGGCGGGTTCCTCTCGGGGGACGGATCTCGGGTCCCCCACCGTCCGGGTCCCGGTGTCCCGCCGACCAGGGACACCGCGGCACGTCCTGTCCCGACCTCGTCCCGGCGTCGCCCGGTCCCCCTCCCCCCGAGCCGGCCGCGGGCGCCCGCCCCTAGGCGGGCAGGCCGCTCGCGGACAGCCAGCCGTCGAGCTCGGCGTAGGCCTGCTTGCGCGGCTCGTCCAGCGAGAGGAAGACGTCGTGGCGCGCCTGCGGCACCGGCACGACGGACGTGCGCCCGCCCAGGCAGCCGGACCAGCGGGCGATCTGCGCGACGTCCAGCACGGCGTCGGCGGTGTCGATGCGCTCGGAGTAGCGGGTCGAGAAGTGCGTGCGGTCCGAGCGCAGCACCAGCGACGGGACGCCGACGTCGAGGCCGCGGTGCAGGCGCGCGTGGCCGCGGCGCACGGCGTTGAGCCAGCCGACCGTCACCGGGCAGCCCTCGAGCGGCTTGAGCGCGACGTCGAAGTCCCAGACGCCGTGGTGGTCGCGGTGCAGCGAGTGCCCGTACATGCTCGGCGGCAGCTTGAGCACCGCGAACGGACGCGCCTTGGCGCCGACGCGCAGCGCCTGCGTGACCGGGCCGCGCAGCAGCGGCGCGCCCTGCAGGTCGAACCACGGGCTGTTGAGCACCAGGCCGCTGACCTGGTCGACGCCACCGGGACGCCGGTTCCGCCGGTCCAGCCACAGCGGCAGGATCAGCCCGCCGGTGGAGTGGGCGACCAGCAGCGTCCGGGTGCCCGGGTTCTCGTCGTCCACCAGGCGCAGCGCCTCGTCCAGCTCGGCGTCGTAGAGCGCGAGGTCGGAGACGTAGTGGCCGGTCTGGCCGGGCAGCCGCGAGCGGCCGCACTTGCGCAGGTCGAGCGCGTAGAAGGCCAGGCCGCGCTCGGCGAGGAAGTCGGCGAGCTCGCGCTGGAAGAAGTAGTCGCTGAACCCGTGGACGTAGAGGACGGTGCCGCGCACCTGCTCGCCCTCGCGCGGCTCGCGCTTGACCAGGACGGCGCGGACGTCGCCCTCGCCGTCGGGGTCGGGGCCGAGCTCGATGACGTGCTGGACGTATCCGTCGCCGAGGACGTCGGGCTGCCACGTGGTCATGGGTTCCTCCTGGTGGTCGTGGACAGGCTACTGCGGGCGCCGCCTGGCACCATGGGGCCGATGGCCGACACCGACGACCCGCAGCAGATCCATGCCGTGCTCGACCTCGCCCTGCGCGTGGGCGAGATGATGCTCTCCAACGGAGCCGGCGCCGCCGACGTGACCGCGTCCATGACGGCGGTGACCCGCCACTTCGGGCTCCGCTCGGCGCTCGTGGACGTGACGTTCACGACGCTGACGATCAGCTACCAGGAGCGCTGGGAGGACCCGCCGCAGTCGCGCGTCCGGCACGTCACCTACCGGACGATCGACTACGGCGACCTCACCCTCGTCGACAAGCTGGTGCGCGACCTGGTCGCCGACCGGGTCGACCTGGACGAGGCCCGCGCGCGCATCCTGCAGATCGCCTCCACCGGCCACGGACGTCCGCGCTGGTCGATCACGCTCGCCTACGGGTTCACCGGCGCCGGCGTCGCCGCCCTGCTCGGCGGCAGCTGGGTCGTGTGGATCATCGCCTTCGTCGCGTCCGCGCTGGTCGAGGTGATCCAGCGCTGGATGGAGCGGCTGCGGCTGCCGCTGTTCTACCAGCAGATCGCCGGCGGCCTGCTGGCCACGCTCATCGCCGTGGCGGCCGGGGCCAGCCACCTGCCGGTGAGCTCGTCCATCGTCGTGACCGCCTCGATCATCATGCTGCTGGCCGGCCTGGGCTTCATCGGGGCGGTGCAGGACGCGCTGACCGGCTTCCCGCTCACCGCCACGGCCCGCATCCTGGAGGTGCTGATCGCGACGGCCGGCATCATCGTCGGCGTCTCCGGCGGCCTGTCGATCGCGTCGTGGCTCGGCATCGACCTCATGGTCTATCCCGGCGCGTCCGACCTGGCCCGGTTCGCCGGCGTCGTCCTCGGCGGTGCCGTCTGCGCCGCCGCGTTCGCGTGCACGGCGTACGCCCCGTGGCGCTCGCTCGTCCCGGTCTCCTTCGTCGCCGCGCTGGCGGCCGGCATCACCCACCTGCTCGCCGACGTCGGACGGCTGTGGGCCGTCGGCATCGCCGCGGTCGTGGTCGGCCTGGTCAGCTTCGGCGCGGCGACGTGGGCGAGGGTTCCCCCGCTCGTCGTGGTGGTGTCGGCGATCGTGCCGATCCTGCCCGGCCTGTCGATCTACCGCGGACTGGCCCTCATGGCCGAGGGCGAGGCGTACGACGGCATCGTCGGCCTCGTCACCGCCGCCGCGGTGGCGCTCGCGCTCGCCTCGGGCGTCATCTTCGGCGAGTACGTCGCCCAGCCGCTGCGCCGCGAGGCGCGCAAGGTCGAGCAGCGCCTGGCCGGACCCCGTCTGGTCGGTCCGCTCCGGCCCACCCGCCGGCGCCGGCGCAACAAGGCCGCCTGAGCGCTCTTGCCGCGCGATCGCGGCGGGCGCACGATGGGAGGACCACAGGAATCGGGTGAGTCCCATGGACGTCCTCTCCAGCACCGTGCTGACGACCCACGAGCGGCTGGCCGCCGGCCTCGACCACGCCAGCGACATGACGCCGACGCCCGGTGAGCCGCGCAAGGGCTACGAGCGCATCGACACCTTCCTGCAGGCCGCCGCCCGCCACCTCAACGCCGTGGACGCCGTCCTGCTCAGCCGCGTGCGGCACCAGCTGCCCGACGGCGCCCGCATCACGCGCGAGTACCTGGCCGGAGCGCGCCGGCTCGAGATCGCCCTGGCCACGGTCAAGGCGCTGGAGTACGGCTCGGCCCAGCGCTCACGGCGCACCTGGGAGTCGGTGTGGCGCGAGGTCGACGAGGCCCTCGCCGAGCACCGTCGCCTGGAGTTCCACCTGGTCGAGACGCTCGCCGAGCACCTGACCGGCGCCCAGCTCAGCCGGCTGGCGACCCGCCTGGAGGGCACCGAGGCGCACGCCGCCACCCGGGTGCACCCCTACCTGCCGCACCGGGGCGCGTCCGGCTGGGTCGCCCGGCTCGTGCTGCGCCGGGTCGACGCC
>NZ_JBNFNZ010000159.1:0-5082 GCF_057364525.1 Aeromicrobium sp. PFPM2_SD2 | reverse complement strand
CCTGGTGCGCGGCGCTGGCGCCGGCGTCCAGCAGGACGTGCGCACGACGAGCACGGCCACGACGACGGCGCCGACGAGGGTCAGCGCGGCGGGCAGCGGGCGGGTCCGGGTCGTCACGGCCCCTACTCTGCCGGGTCGGTCCCAGGCCCGGACGGCGTGGCGGCGTCCAGGACGCTCCCGGGGCCGGCGGACGGTACCGGTGGTTGGACGGCGACCCGTTCGTCGCTCCCAGCCGCCGTCTCGTGCCTCTCACCGGCCTCCTGGACCAGATCCACCGCGTGTCGCGTGGGGATGCTCACCGTCAGAGGCCGTAGGAGGCCGGTACACTGGACTGGTGACGCAGACTCCGGATTCACAGGGCCAGACGTACGACGCCAGCAACATCCAGGTCCTGGAGGGTCTGGAGGCCGTGCGCAAGCGCCCGGGCATGTACATCGGCTCCACCGGTGAGCGCGGCCTGCACCACCTCGTCTACGAGGTCGTCGACAACTCCGTCGACGAGGCCCTCGCCGGCTACGCCACCAAGATCGAGGTCGTCATGCAGGCCGACGGCGGCATCCGCGTCGTCGACGACGGCCGCGGCATCCCGGTCGACATCCACCCGACCGAGAAGATCCCGGCCGTCACGCTCGTGCTCACCTCGCTGCACGCCGGCGGCAAGTTCGGCGGCGGCGGCTACAAGGTCTCCGGCGGCCTGCACGGCGTCGGCGTCTCGGTGGTCAACGCGCTGAGCACCCGGCTGTTCATCGAGGTCAAGCGCGACGGCTACCGCTGGACCCAGTCGTTCACGTACGGCGTGCCCGACGGTGAGCTGGAGCGTCACGAGGAGACCGAAGAGACCGGCACGACGAACACCTTCTACGCCAGCGGCGACATCTTCGAGACCACCGAGTACTCCTACGACACGCTCAAGACCCGCTTCCGCGAGATGGCCTTCCTCAACAAGGGGCTGGAGATCACGCTGCGCGACGAGCGCGAGCGCCCCGACGAGGACGACGACGACGAGGCCGCCACCGAGCGCGAGGTCACCTTCCGCTTCGACAACGGCCTGGTCGACTACGTCCACTTCATCAACTCCGGCAACCGCGAGCCGATCCAGCGCGACGTCATCAGCCTCGAGCGCGAGGACGAGGCCAACGGCCTGTCGCTGGAGCTGGCCATGCAGTGGAACGCGACGTACACCGAGAGCGTCCACACCTTCGCCAACACGATCAACACCCACGAGGGCGGCACCCACGAGGAGGGCTTCCGCGCGGCGCTGACCAACACGGTCAACCGCTTCGCCGAGGCGCAGAACCTGATCAAGAAGAAGGAGGACCGGCTCACCGGCGACGACATCCGCGAGGGCCTGACCGCCATCATCTCGGTCAAGCTCTCCGAGCCGCAGTTCGAGGGCCAGACCAAGACGAAGCTGGGCAACACCGAGGCCAAGGGCTTCGTGCAGCAGGTCGTCAACGACGAGCTCGGCGCCTGGTTCGAGCAGAACCCGGCCGAGGGCAAGACCATCGTCCGCAAGTCGATGGACGCCGCCAGCGCCCGGCTCGCCGCGCGCAAGGCCAAGGAGCTGGCCCGCAACCGCAAGGGCTTCCTGGGCGGCGGCGGCCTGCCCGGCAAGCTCGCCGACTGCTCCTCGCGCAACCCCGAGGAGTGCGAGATCTTCATCGTCGAGGGCAACTCGGCCGGCGGCTCGGCCAAGAACGGCCGCGACCCGCGCACCCAGGCGATCCTGCCGCTGCGCGGCAAGATCCTCAACGTCGAGAAGGCGCGGATCGACCGCATCCTGCAGAACGCCGAGGTCCAGGCGATCATCAGCGCGCTGGGCACCGGGGTCCAGGAGGACTTCGACATCGCCAAGCTGCGCTACCACAAGATCGTCCTCATGGCCGACGCCGACGTCGACGGCCAGCACATCACCACGCTGCTGCTGACGCTGCTGTTCCGCTACTTCTACGACCTCATCGAGGCCGGCAAGGTCTACCTCGCGCAGCCGCCGCTGTACAAGATCAAGTGGACGAACCACGCCCACGAGCTGGCCTACTCCGACGCCGAGCGCGACGCGCTGCTGGCCGCCGGCGAGGAGGCCGGGCGCCGCCTGCCCAAGGAGGCGCCGGTGCAGCGGTTCAAGGGTCTGGGCGAGATGAACGCCTCCGAGCTGTGGGAGACCACGATGGACCCCGACGCCCGCATCCTGCGCCAGGTCACCCTCGAGGACGCGATCCACGCCGACACGATCTTCCAGGTCCTCATGGGCGAGGACGTCGAGCAGCGTCGCGACTTCATCCAGAAGAACGCCAAGGACGTCCGCTTCCTCGACATCTGACGCCCGCGTCCGTCGACTTCTCTTCCTTTCACCCAGGAGCACCTGAACCGTGACCGAGACCCCCACCAACGGCGACCGGATCGAGCCCGTCGGCCTGACCGACGAGATGCGGCGCTCGTACATCGACTACGCGATGAGCGTGATCGTCTCGCGCGCCCTGCCGGACGTGCGCGACGGCCTCAAGCCGGTCCACCGGCGCGTGCTCTACGCGATGTACGACGGCGGCTACCGGCCCGACCGCGGGTTCTCCAAGTGCAGCCGCATCGTCGGTGACGTCATGGGTCAGTACCACCCGCACGGCGACACGGCGATCTACGACACCCTCGTGCGCCTGGCCCAGCCGTGGGTCATGCGCGCGCCGATGATCCTGGGCCAGGGCAACTTCGGCTCGCCGGGCGACGACCCGGCCGCCGCCATGCGGTACACCGAGTGCAAGCTCGCGCCGATCGCCATGGAGATGGTGCGCGACATCGACCAGGAGACGGTCGACTTCAAGCCCAACTACGACGGCCGCTCGCAGGAGCCCACCGTCCTGCCCTCGCGCATCCCCAACCTGCTGGTCAACGGCAGCGCCGGCATCGCGGTCGGCATGGCCACCAACATCCCGCCGCACAACCTGCGCGAGGTCGCGGCCGGCGCGCAGTGGGCGCTGGCCCACCCCGACGCCAGCCGCGAGGAGCTGCTGACCGCGCTCATGGAGCGGGTCAAGGGCCCGGACTTCCCGACCCACGGCCTCATCGTCGGCACCCGCGGCATCGAGGACATGTACCGCACCGGCCGCGGCTCGGTCACGATGCGCGCGGTGGTGAACATCGAGGAGGACGCCAAGGGCCGGCTCCAGCTCGTCGTCACCGAGCTGCCCTACCAGGTCAACCCCGACGCGCTCATGCGCAAGATCGCCGACCTGGTCAACGGCGGACGCCTGCAGGGCATCTCGGACCTGCGCGACGAGTCCAGCGACCGCGCCGGCCGCCGCATCGTCATCGAGCTGCGCCGCGACGCCGTGGCCCGGGTCGTGCTGAACAACCTCTACAAGCACACCGAGCTGCAGACGAACTTCAGCGCGAACATGCTGGCGATCGTCGACGACGTGCCGCGCACGCTGACCCTCGACGCGTTCATCACGCACTGGATCCGGCACCAGATCGAGGTGATCCGCCGGCGCACCGAGTTCCGCCTGCGCAAGGCCGAGGAGCAGGCCCACATCCTGCGCGGCCTGGCCAAGGCGCTGGACGCGCTCGACGACGTCATCGCGCTCATCCGCCGCAGCCCCACCGTCGAGGAGGCCCGCGGTGGCCTCATCGCGCTGCTGGACATCGACGAGCTGCAGGCCAACGCCATCCTCGACATGCAGCTGCGCCGCCTGGCTGCGCTGGAGCGGCAGAAGATCGTCGACCAGCTCGCCGAGCTCGAGCGTCAGATCGCCGACTACAAGGACATCCTCGCCCGGCCCGAGCGCCAGCGTCAGATCGTCAGCGACGAGCTGGCCGAGATCGCCGAGAAGTGGGGCGACGACCGCCGCACGATCATCACCGCGGACGCCGGCGACCTGTCGATGGAGGACCTGATCCCCGACGAGGAGGTCGTGGTCACCATCACCAAGGGCGGGTACGCCAAGCGCACCCGCACCGACCAGTACCGGCTGCAGAACCGCGGCGGCAAGGGCGTCCGCGGCGCGGCGCTGCGCGGCGACGACGTGGTGGAGCACATGTTCCCCACGACCAGCCACCACTGGATCCTGTTCTTCACCACCGCGGGCCGGGTCTACCGGGCCAAGGCGTACCACCTGCCCGAGGCCGGTCGCGACGCCAAGGGCGGGCACGTCGCCGGGCTGCTGAGCTTCCAGCCCGACGAGGAGATCGCCCAGGTGCTGGCGATCCGCGACTACGACGCGCAGCCCTACCTGGTGCTCGCCACCCGCAAGGGCCTGGTCAAGAAGACCCGCCTGAGCGACTACAACAGCCCGCGCCAGGCCGGCGTCATCGCGATCAACTTCCGCGAGGACGACGACGAGCTGATCGGCGCCGACGTCGTCGGTCCCGACGACGACATCCTGCTGATCTCGCGCAAGGCCCAGGCGATCCGCTTCCGCGCCGACGACGAGCAGCTGCGCCCGATGGGCCGCGCGACGTCCGGCGTCACCGGCATGAAGTTCCGCGACGGCGACGAGCTGCTCTCGCTCTCGGTCATCCGCGCCGGGGACGAGGACGCCGAGGACAAGCCCGAGCTGTACGTCTTCACCGTCACCGACGGCGGCTTCGCCAAGAAGACGCCGGTGCGCGAGTACCGCCTGCAGGGACGCGGCGGGCTCGGCATCAAGGCGATGCAGATCAGCGAGGGGCGCGGCGTGCTCGTCGGCGGCCTGGTGCTGGTCGACAGCGACGACGTCATCTCGGTCACCGAGAAGGGACAGGTCACCCGCAGCCTCGTGTCGGGCGTCAAGGCGACCGGGCGTGGCACGATGGGGGTCAAGTTCGTGACCTTCAAGGGCGACGACCGAGTCGTGACCATCGCCCGCAACACCGAGAGCGCGGTCGAGGCCGCGGTCGAGGACCAGGCCGAGGCCGACGACCAGACCACCGACCCCCAGGGGGATGACGCATGAGCGACCAGAAGGCCGGCCGTGGCCCCGGCGTGGGCCGCCAGGACGTGACGGCCGTGAGCCGTCCGCGTCCGGGTGGACGTGCCGACGAGACCGCGGTCATCCCCGTGATCCGCGACGAGGCCGGCTCGCGCCCGTCCGACGGTGCGGCCCCCGCGTC
>NZ_JBNFNZ010000158.1:0-5157 GCF_057364525.1 Aeromicrobium sp. PFPM2_SD2 | reverse complement strand
GCCCGCGACGGGGGCGCCGATCGCGCCGCCCACCGTGAACGCCGTGCCCTGCCAGCCCATCGCCCTACGCCGAGCCGCTCGGCCGGCACCAGGCGGGTCAGCCACTCGCTGGACGCCGTCAGGGTCGGGGCGCACAGGGCGCCCGCCGGGATCACCAGCAGCGCGAGCGTCCAGACGTTGGTGGCCATGACCGCCGGCAGCGTGAACAGGCCCAGCGCGAGGAGCAGGTAGGACGGACGGATCGAGCGCTGCCAGGCGCCGTAGAGCAGGCCGCCGACGAGCGAGGCCAGGCCCCAGGCGCCGTAGACCAGGCCCACGAGCGCGACCTCGTCCTGCTCGCGCAGCTCGGCGATGATCGCCAGGTCGGTGCCCATGAGCGCGAGCATCGAGGCCGACGAGATGACGAGCAGCAGCACCACCTTGGGTGTGATCCAGCGGCGGACGTCCTGCAGGGTCTCGGGCCCCGCCGGGTCGGTGGCCACGCTGGCGCCCGGCTCGCCCGTGCCGCGGCGCAGGTCCGGGTCGAGCACCCAGAACATCACGCCGGCGAGCACGACGCAGGCGCCGATGGCGACGATCGCGGCGCCGGCGCTGCAGAAGGTGGCCAGGAAGCCACCGACCGCCGGACCGACGATGAAGCTGGCCTCGGCCATCGTGGAGTCGGCGGCGAACGCCGTGCGGCGCTGCGACTCGTCCACCCGGGCGGTGAGCGCGAGCCGCACGATCGTGTGGATGGGGATGAGGAAGAGGCCGGCCAGGAAGGCCAGCGGGAGCAGCGCCACGTAGGTCGGCGCCATGGCCACCCCGGGCACGACGAGCGCGGTGACGACGATGGACGGCACGATCGCCCGGCGCAGCCCGGTCCGGTCGATGCGACGCCCGCGCCACGGGGCGCCGACCGCGGCGCCGATCGTCTCGCAGGTGGCCACGAGACCGGCCTGCTTGTAGCTGCCGCCCATGCCCTCGGTGACCAGCAGGGTCAGCACGAGCGGGAGCGCCATCATCGGGATGCGGGCGAAGAACGCGGCGACGAAGATCGTCCGCACCTGCCGGTCCGCGAGCAGCAGGCGGTATCCCGAGAACTCCACCGGCGAATCCTCGCACGGCTCCACAGGCGGCCCGCGAGGAGATTGACAGGACGCGTTACGGTGTGCGCGTCGAGCCGTCTGCGCCCGGCCCTAGGAGAGGAAGCACCCTTGACCACCCTCGTGATCGTCGAGTCGCCGAACAAGGTCCGCAGCATCGCGGGCTACCTCGGGGACGGCTACGTGGTGGACTCCTCGATCGGGCACATCCGCGACCTGCCGCAGGGTGCCGACCAGGTGCCCGAGAAGTACAAGGGGCAGCCCTGGGCCCGCCTCGGCGTCGACATCGACAACGGCTTCGAGCCGGTCTACGTGGTCTCGGCCGACAAGAAGTCGCAGATCACCAAGCTCAAGAAGCTGCTCAAGGACGCCGACGAGCTCGTCCTCGCGACCGATGAGGACCGCGAGGGCGAGGCCATCGCGTGGCACCTGCTGGACGAGCTCAAGCCGAAGGTGCCGGTCAAGCGCATCGTCTTCAACGAGATCACCAAGGAGGCGATCCAGCGGGCGATCACGAACCCGCGCGACGTCGACATGGACCTCGTGGACGCCCAGGAGACCCGGCGCATCCTGGACCGGCTCTACGGCTACGAGATCAGCCCGGTGCTGTGGAAGAAGGTCATGAGCGGCCTGTCCGCCGGCCGCGTGCAGTCCGTGGCTACCCGCCTGGTGGTCGAGCGCGAGCGTGAGCGCATGGCGTTCCGCAGCGCGTCCTACTGGGACCTGGAGGCGACCTTCGACGCCGGCGCCGGGCACGACCCCCGCCGGTTCCCGGCCAGGCTGGCCTCCGTCGACGGCGCCCGCGTGGCGACCGGCGCGAGCTTCGACAACACCGGCACCCTGACCGCCCGGAACGTCGTCCACCTCGACGAGGCCCGGGCCGGCGCGCTGGCCGACGCGGTGCGCGGCGAGGCGTTCGCCGTGCGCTCGGTGGAGTCCAAGCCGTACACCCGCAAGCCGTACGCCCCCTTCCGCACCACGACGATGCAGCAGGAGGCGTCGCGCAAGTTCGGCTTCGGCGCGGCCCGCACGATGCAGGTCGCCCAGCGCCTCTACGAGGCCGGCCACATCACCTACATGCGCACCGACTCGACCACGCTCTCGCAGACCGCGATCACCGCGGCCCGCGCGCAGGTCAAGGAGCTCTACGGCGCCGACTACCTGCCCGAGAAGCCGCGCACCTACGCGTCCAAGGTCAAGAACGCCCAGGAGGCGCACGAGGCCATCCGCCCGGCCGGCGAGCGGTTCAAGACCCCGCAGCAGACCGGCCTGAGCGGCGACGAGTACCGCCTCTACGAGCTGATCTGGAAGCGCACCATCGCCTCGCAGATGCTGGACGCCCGCGGCTCGACCGCGACCATCCGCATCGGCGCGCGGGCCACCAGCGGCGAGGACCTGGAGTTCGTCTCGTCCGGCCGCACCATCACGTTCTACGGCTTCCTCAAGGCGTACGTGGAGTCCGGTGACGACCCCGAGGCCCAGGGCGACGACCAGCAGACCAAGCTGCCCAACCTGGCCGAGGGCGACACCGTCACCGCGGCCGAGCTCGGCCAGGCCGGCCACCAGACCAAGCCGCCGGCCCGCTTCACCGAGGCCAGCTTGATCAAGGAGCTCGAGGACCGCGAGATCGGCCGGCCCTCGACGTACGCCTCGATCGTCGGCACCATCCAGAACCGCGGCTACGTGTACAAGAAGGGCACGGCGCTCGTCCCGGCCTGGATCGCGTTCAGCGTCACGCGGCTCATGGAGGAGCACTTCGGCCGCCTGGTGCAGTACGACTTCACCGCCGAGCTCGAGGGCGTCCTGGACGAGGTCGCCGGCGGCCGCGAGGACCGGGTGCGCGTCCTGGAGGCGTTCTGGAACGGCGAGGGCGACCGCGACACCGGCCTCAAGCGCCTGGTCGAGGACCTGGGCGACATCGACGCCCGCGGCCTGGCCACGTTCGAGCTCGGCGAGGGCATCGCCGTGCGCGTCGGCCGCTACGGCCCGTACGTCGAGGGCCCGCCCATGACGAAGGCCGACGACGGCACCGAGACGCCGACCCGGGCCAACATCCCCGAGGACCTGCCGCCGGACGAGCTGACGCTCGACAAGGCCAAGGAGCTGCTGGCGACGCCGGCCGGCGCCGAGAACGTCCTGGGCGAGCACCCCGAGACCGGCCTGACCATCACCGCGCGCAACGGCCGCTTCGGCCCGTACGTCGTCGAGGCGTTGCCCGACGACGCGCCCAAGAGCGCCAAGCCGCGCACCGCGAGCCTGTTCAAGACGATGTCGATCGACACCGTGACGCTCGAGGACGCCGTGCAGCTGCTGACGCTGCCGCGCGTCGTGGGCACCGACGTCGACGGCACCGAGATCACCGCGCAGAACGGCCGCTACGGGCCGTACCTGAAGAAGGGCACCGACTCGCGCTCCCTGGAGAAGGAGGAGCAGCTGCTCACCCTCACCGAGGAGGAGGCGCGCGCGATCTACGCCCAGCCCAAGACGTTCGGCCGCAAGGCGGCCAAGCCGCCGCTCAAGGAGCTCGGCGAGGACCCGGTCAGCGGCAAGCCGATCGTGGCCAAGGACGGCCGCTTCGGCGCGTACGTCACCGACGGCGAGTACAACGCGACGCTCCGCAAGGACGACGACGTCGAGACGCTGACGCACGAGCGGGCCGTGGAGCTGCTGGCCGAGCGCCGCGCGAAGGGCCCGGCCAAGAAGGGCGCGAAGAAGACGACCAAGAAGGCCCCGGCGAAGAAGACCGCGGCCAAGAAGACGGCCGCCAAGAAGACCGCCGCGAAGAAGACGACGGCCAAGAAGGCCACCAAGAAGTCCTGAGGCCGGAGCGGTCGGTGGCGCCCCCTAGGATCGGGGGCATGGCCGACCGCTACCCCTCCACCGGCGTGCTCCTGGCGCTCGAGGGCGGCGAGGGTGGCGGCAAGACCACCCAGGCCCGCCTGCTCACCCAGTGGCTGGGAACCCTCGGCCACGACGTGCTGCTGACCCGCGAGCCGGGCGGCACGCCCGTGGGCACCGAGCTGCGCCGCATCGTGCTGGACCCGGCCACCGGGGCGCTGAGCCCGCGCACCGAGATGCTCGTCTACGCCGCCGACAAGGCCGAGCACGTCGACGCCGTCCTGCGCCCGGCGCTCGCGGCCGGACGCGTCGTGCTGACCGACCGCTACGTCGACTCGACCATCGCCTACCAGGGCGCCGGCCGGGCGCTCGACGTCGCCGACGTCGAGCGCATCGCCCGCTGGGCCACCGACGACCTGCGTCCGCACCTGACGATCGTGCTGGACGTCGACCCGCGGGTCGGGCTGGCCCGGGCCGGCGCGCCCGACCGCATCGAGGCCGAGCCGCTGCAGTTCCACGAGCGGGTCCGCGCCCACTTCCTGGCCCTGGCCGGTCGCGACCCCGAGCACTACCTCGTCGTCAGCGCCGACGACGCGCCGCAGGCCATCCACGCGCGCATCCGCCACGCGGTCGAGCCGCTGCTCGTCCAGGCCGTCGCCGGAGCCGGCCGATGACGACGGTCTGGGACGAGCTGGTCGGCCAGGAGCCGGTCGTCGAGGTGCTGCAGCGGGCGGTCGCGGCCACGACGTCCGGCGGCACCGGCATCGACCCACGCCTGGCTGTTCACCGGCCCGCCCGGCTCGGGGCCGCTCGAACGCGCCCGGGCCTTCGCCGCCGCGCTGCAGTGCGAGCGCGGCACCGGCTGCGGGGAGTGCCACTCGTGCGTCACGGCGCGCGCGGGCAGCCACCCCGACATCACGCTCATCAGCACCCAGGGGCTGAGCATCGGCACCGAGCAGGCCCGCGAGGTCGTGCGTGCCGCCTCGCTGCACCCCTCGTCCGGACGCTGGCAGGTCCTGGTCGTCGAGGACGCCGACCGGCTCACCGACCAGGCGGCCAACGCGCTGCTCAAGGCGATCGAGGAGCCCCCGGCCCACACGGTCTGGATGCTGTGCGCCCCCGCGGTGGAGGACGTCATCGTCACCATCCGCTCGCGCTGCCGCGCGGTCGTGCTGCGGACGCCGCCGGTGGGCGGCCGTGGCCCGGCTGCTGGTCGAGCGCGACGTCGAAGCCC
>NZ_JBNFNZ010000157.1:0-5194 GCF_057364525.1 Aeromicrobium sp. PFPM2_SD2 | reverse complement strand
CGCACCGGGCCCTGGCACGCACGGCCGCTGCTCGGACGCCGGCCGTCCGCCGCCGTCGTCTACCGCCCAGTCCGACCCCACCCGGTCGCCGCCGGGGGAGCGGCCGCGCTCGGCGGCGGCCGGCGTCGACGTCGTCGGCGGCGTGCTGACCGACGAGGCCGAGGAGCTCAACCGGGCCTGGACGCACGCCGTCACCCAGGGACGTCCGTTCGTCACCTGGAAGTACGCCGCCACGCTGGACGGCCTCAGCGCCGCGCCCGACGGCAGCAGCAAGTGGATCACCGGCCCCGCCGCCCGCCGCGACGTGCAGCGCTACCGGGCCGAGTGCGACGCGATCGTCGCCGGCACCGGCGCCGTGCTCGCCGACGACCCGCGCCTGACCGTCCGCGACGAGGACGACATGCCGCTGCCCTACGACCAGCAGCCGCTGCGCGTCGTGGTCGGCGAGACGACGATCCCGCGCTACTACCGCGTGTTCGACCGGGTCGCCCCGACGCTCATGGTGCAGTCGCGCGACCCGGAGGTCGTGCTGACCAAGCTGCGCGACCACGGCGTCCACCACGCCTGGCTCGAGGGCGGCCCCCGCCTGGCCGGGGCGTTCTGGGCGGCCGGCCTGGTCGACCGGGTGATCGGCTACATCGCCCCGGCCCTGCTCGGCTCCGGCCGCGCGGCGCTCGAGGGCGAGGCCACGACGCTGGCCGACCTGCGTCCCATCGAGATCGACGACCTCACCCGCGTCGGTCCCGACATCCGCATCGTCGGGCGCCCGCAGCGCGCGCCCCGGGAGGAGATGGACTGATGTTCACCGGACTCGTGGAGGAGAAGGGCCGGGTCGTCGCGATCGACGACCTCGGCGACTCCGTCCGCCTCGTGCTGCGCGGCCCCAAGGTGGTCTCGGACGCCGCGCACGGCGACTCGATCGCGGTCAACGGCTGCTGCCTGACCGTCATGGACCAGCCGGACGCCGAGAGCTTCGCCGTCGACGTCATGCGCGAGTCGCTCGACAAGACGTCCATCGGCGACCTGGCCGTGGGCGACGAGGTCAACCTCGAGCGCGCGGTCGCCGCCGGCCAGCGCTTGGGCGGCCACGTCGTGCAGGGTCACGTCGACGGCACCGGCCGCGTGCTGGACCGCACGCCGAGCGAGCACTGGGAGGTCGTGCGGTTCAGCGTCCCGACCGAGCTGGCCCGTTACCTGGTGCCCAAGGGCTCCATCACCGTCGACGGCACGTCGCTGACCGTCGTCGACGTCGAGGACGACGGGCCCGACGGCCCGTGGTTCTCCGTCTCGCTCATCCCGGTGACGCTCGCCGACACCGTGCTGGGCACCCGTCGGCCGGGCGACCGCGTCAACCTCGAGGTGGACGTCCTGGCCAAGTACGTCGAGCGGCTCCTGGCCGCCCAGAAGGGAGCGGACGCATGAGCGAGCACGTGCGCCTGGACAGCATCGAGCGAGCGATCGCCGACATCCGCGAGGGCAGGGCGATCGTCGTCGTGGACGACGAGGGCCGCGAGAACGAGGGCGACATCATCTTCGCCGCGAGCAAGGCGACGCCCGCGCTCATGGCCTTCCTCGTGCGCCACTCCAGCGGCCTGGTGTGCGCGCCGGTGGTGGGGGAGATCCTCGACCGCCTGGCCATCCCGCTCATGACGCCGCACAACCGCGACCCGCTGCGCACCGCGTACACGGTCTCGATCGACGCCCGCGACGGCGTGACCACGGGCATCTCCGCGGCCGACCGCGCCCGCACCTGCCGGATGCTCGCCGACTCGGCCACCGAGCCGTTCGAGCTCGTCCAGCCGGGCCACATCGTGCCCCTGCGGGCCAAGCCGGGCGGCGTGCTGGAGCGTCCGGGCCACACCGAGGCCGCGGTCGACTTCGCCCGCCTGGCCGGGCTGACGCCGGCCGGCGTCATCGGCGAGGTCATGAACGACGACGGCACGCTCATGCGCGCCCCGCAGCTGCGCGAGTTCGCCGACGAGCACGGCCTGGCGCTGGTCTCGATCGAGGACCTGCAGGTCTACCGCCGGCTCCACGAGAGCCAGGTCGACCGGCTGGCGACGACCCGCCTGCCCACGGAGTTCGGCGAGTTCACCGCGCTCGGCTACCGCGACCGGGTGAGCGGCGCGGAGCACGTCGCGCTCGTGCACGGCGACCTGGGCCGCGAGGGCGTCCTGACCCGGCTCCACTCGGAGTGCCTCACCGGCGACGTCTTCGGCTCGCACCGCTGCGACTGCGGCCCGCAGCTGCAGGCGTCCATGGCGGCGATCACCGCCGAGGGCGCCGGCGTCGTCATCTACCTGCGCGGGCACGAGGGCCGCGGCATCGGCCTGCTGCACAAGCTGCAGGCGTACGCCCTGCAGGACGAGGGCCGCGACACCGTCGACGCCAACCTCGAGCTCGGCTTCGGCGAGGACGACCGCGACTACGCCGCCGGCGCGCAGGTGCTGCGCGACCTGGGCGTCGACTCGGTCCGGCTGCTCACCAACAACCCGCTGAAGCAGACCGCGCTGGAGCAGTACGGCGTCAAGGTGGCCGAGCGGATGCCGCTGGTCGTCCGCCCCACCGTCGACAACCTGCGCTACCTGCAGACCAAGGCCGAGCGCATGGGCCACGACCTTCCCAACCTCACCGACCTGGAGGACCTGTCATGAGCGGTGCCGGCGCACCCACCCTGTCCGTCGACGCGAAGGGCGCGCGCGTCGCGATCGTGGCGTCCAGCTGGCACGACGTCGTCATGGACGGCCTCGTCGGTGGCGCCCAGCGTGCCCTCGCCGACGCCGGGGTGGACGACGTGACGCTCGTCCGCGTGGCGGGGTCCTTCGAGCTGCCGCTCGTCGCCCAGGCGTACGCCAGGCACGGCTTCGACGCGGTCGTCGCGCTCGGCGTCATCATCCGCGGCGGCACCCCGCACTTCGAGTACGTGTGCGCCGCGGCCACCGACGGGCTGGCGCGCGTCGCGCTCGACACCGGCGTCCCGGTCGGCTTCGGCCTGCTCACCTGCGACACCGAGGAGCAGGCGATCGACCGCGCGGGCCTGCCCGACAGCCGCGAGGACAAGGGTCGCGAGGCCGTCGAGGCCGCGCTGTCCACGTGGGCGCTGCTCCGCCGCGTCGGCTGAC
Organism: Aeromicrobium sp. PFPM2_SD2; assembly: GCF_057364525.1. NCBI lineage: Bacteria > Bacillati > Actinomycetota > Actinomycetes > Propionibacteriales > Nocardioidaceae > Aeromicrobium > Aeromicrobium sp. PFPM2_SD2. The sequence continues at coordinate 2,072 of NZ_JBNFNZ010000157.1, read as the reverse complement.
GACCTAGGATCGGGAGCGCTATGAAGACCTTCGACACGCTGTTCGCCGAGCTGGCCGACAAGGCCGCCACCCGTCCCGAGGGCTCGCGCACCGTCGCCGAGCTGGACGCCGCGTCCACCAGATCGGCAAGAAGCTCGTCGAGGAGGCCGCCGAGTCGTGGATGGCCGCCGAGCACGAGGGCAAGGAGCGCACGGCCGAGGAGCTGAGCCAGCTGCTCTACCACGCGCAGGTGATGATGCTGGCCGCCGGCATCTCGCTGGAGGACGTGTACGCGCATCTGTGAGGGGCTGACCCCCGTCACCGACCGCACCCCTCTACCGCTAGGAATCTGATGCTCAAGGTCGCCGTCCCCAACAAGGGAGCCCTCGCCGAGGCCGCCTCCCTCATGCTCACCGAGGCGGGCTACCGCCAGCGTCGCACCACCAAGGACCTCGTCGCCGTCGACGCCGACAACGAGGTCGAGTTCTTCTACCTGCGTCCGCGCGACATCGCCATCTACGTCGGCGAGGGCACGCTGGACGTCGGCCTCACCGGCCGCGACCTGCTGCTCGACTCCGGCGCGAACGCCACCGAGCAGGCCGCGCTGGGCTTCGGCAGCTCCACCTTCCGCTGGGCCGCCCCGGCCGGCGCCATGTCGTCGCTGCAGGACCTGCAGGGCGCCCGCATCGCCACGTCCTACCCGGGCATCGTGCAGCCGTACCTGGCCGAGCGCGGCGTCGAGGCCTCCGTCGTGCGTCTCGACGGGGCCGTCGAGTCGTCCATCCGGCTGGGCGTGGCCGACGCCATCGCCGACGTGGTCGAGACCGGCAGCACCCTGCGCCAGGCCGGCCTCGAGGTCTTCGGCGAGCCGATCCTGTCGTCCGAGGCCGTGCTCATCACCCGCACGGGCGCCGGCGAGCCGGCCGGCTACGGCACGTTCAAGCGCCGCCTGGACAGCGTCCTCGTCGCGCGGACGTACGTGATGATGGACTACGACATCCGCGTCGAGCACGTCGAGAAGGCGGTCGAGCTGACCCCGGGCATCGAGTCCCCGACGGTGTCGCCGCTGCACCGCGAGGGCTGGGTCGCCGTGCGCTCGATGGTGCCGCGCGAGGCCAGCCAGCGCGTCATGGACGACCTGTACGCCCTCGGCGGCCGCGGCATCCTCGTCACCGACATCCTCAGCTGCCGGATCTGACCGTGGCCTCGTCGACCCGCACCTTCCGCCCCGTGGGCGCCCGCGTCGTCGCGTACGTCGTGGCGGTGCTCGTGGTCGTCATGTCCGCCTTCATCGGCGTGGCCCTGCCCGACTTCGTCGAGTGGCACCCGTCTGAGATCGTGACCATCGCCCTGCTGCTCGTCGGCGTCCTCGCCGGCCTGCACGCCATCGGGCGCAGCAAGGTCGTCGTCGACGACGAGGCGCTGCACGTCACGAACGGCTTCCGCACCCGCCACGTCCCGTGGTCGGACGTCGCGGGGTTCGCGATGAACTCCGGCGCCCCCTGGCCGACGCTCGTGACGAAGGACGACGAGCGGGTCATGCTGTTCGCCATCCAGGGCAGCGACGGCGCGCAGTCCCGCGAGGCGCTGAGCTGGCTCCGGAGCCGGGTCCGATGAGCCACCGCCCGTCGCTCGCCGAGCCGGCGTTCCCCGGGGACGACGGTCGGGTGTACCCCGAGCTGGCCGAGGCGCTCGGCGACCCCGCTCGGGTGCTGGCGGTGCTCGGCTCGGTCCGGCTCTTCGTGCCGATCGTCGCGATGCTGGGCGAGGACCACGTCCCCGGCCAGGGCGACAAGAACGCCGAGATGGCCGCCGTGCTCATGACCGGCGCCGACGGCCGCAAGGGCCTGCTCGCGTTCAGCTCGCTGGAGACGATGGCCCGCTGGAACCCCGAGGCCCGACCGGTGCCGGTGTGGGGCCAGGCAGCCGCCGTCTCCGCGCTCGACGAGGGGGCGGACGCCATCCTGCTCGACCTCGCCAGCCCGCACTTCCAGCCGATCGACGGCGACGACGTGCGCCAGCTCGCCGCCGGCCGGGCGCTGGTGCGCACCGCCGCGGGGCTGGCTGGGTCGAGGCGCGCTAGCCGTGCGCAC